>CAIXHJ010000451.1 GCA_903919165.1 uncultured Holophagaceae bacterium | reverse complement strand
GGCCCGATCTGCTTGACCCGGGCCTTCTTCGGCAGGAGTTTCTGCGCGGCTCCAGCCTCGTCCACCACATCCAGGGCGCTGTCGGGCAGCCTGCGGTCCGGCAGGTGCTTGGAGGCCAGACGCACCGCAGCATCCAGGGCTCCGGCCGAATAAGTCACACCATGGTGCGATTCATAGGCCGCCTTCAGACCCTGCAGCACGCCGAGGGCATCCTCGACGGAAGGCTCGTTCACCTCCACCACCTGGAAACGGCGGGAGAGGGCCCTATCCCGGTCCAGGGAGCCCTTCAAATCCTGGAAGGTGGTGGCGCCGATGCAGCGGAGGTCGCCGGAGGCCAGCGCAGGCTTCAGCAGGTTGGCCGCGTCCATGGCCCCGCCACTGGTGGCGCCCGCCCCGACGAGGGTGTGCATCTCATCCACGAAGAGAATGGCCCCGGGCCGGTCGGCCAGCGCCTTCAGCACGGCCTTGAGGCGTTCCTCGAAGTCACCCCTGTAGCGGCTGCCCGCCAACAGGGCTCCCAGGTCCAGGGCGTAGATCCGTGCAGCCTTGAGCGGTTCGGGTACCGCGCCCTCGTGGATGCGGCGGGCCAGGCCCTCGACGATGGCGGTCTTGCCGACCCCGGGCTCGCCCACCAGCAGGGGATTATTCTTGCGGCGGCGACAGAGCACCTGGGCCATGCGGGTGATTTCGGCCTCGCGCCCCACCAGGGGATCCAGCCGACCCGCAGCCGCCCGGGCCACCAGGTCCGTGGCATAGGCCTCCAGAGGATTCTCGGCAACGGTGCCGGGCTCCTCCTCTTCGACCTCCGCCTGTTTCTTGGCTGGCTCCTTGGGGGTACCGGGACCGTGGCTCAGCACCTTCAAGAGGGCCAGCCGCTTGACGCCATACTGCTCGAGGAGCTGGCGGGCATGGCTGGATTCCTCCTCCAGAAAAGCCGGAAGCAGCTCGCCGCCCTGCACCATCCCCTTGCCGGAGCTGAAGGCGTGGACCAGGGCCCGCTCCACCACCCGCACGAATCCGAGCGTGCTGTGGGGCTGAAAGGCCTCTCCCTCAGGTACGGTCTCGAAGGCCCTTCCCAGCACGGCCTCCAGATCGGCGCGCAGGCCATCCAGCTTCACGCCACAACCCTTCAGGGCCCTGGAAGCATGAGCATCGTCCAGCAGGGCCAGTAGCAGATGCTCCAGGGCCACGTCCTCGTGGCGGCGGGTCTTGGCCAGATCGAAGGCCCGCTGGAAGCCCTGGTTCAGCTCGGGACTGAGTTGGGGGGAATTAGGCATCGTTTCTCTCGATGGTGAGGAGGAGGGGGAAGCCCTCCCGCTCGGCCAGCTGGCGGCCCCGCTCGGCGCGGGTCTCTGCCACATCCCGCGTATAGACGCCGGCCACACCCAGGCCCGCCCGGTGCACCGCCAGCATGATGGCCGTGGCCTCGGGCTCCGCCTTGCGGAAAACTGTCTTGAGAAGGAACACCACGAATTCCTGGGTGGTGTAGTCATCGTTGTGCAGCAGTACCTTCCACATCCCCGGCTCACGCACCTTCGCGCGCTTGCGGGTGAGGACCTGGCCGTCTTCCTTCACCTGCCTGGCCATGAACAACGCCTCCAGTGCCAGGATAGCGGGACGGAGGCCGGGAGGCACCCGCAGGCCTTCAGCGCTCAGGTCTTTCCGGTATCAGGGCCCGACGTTGTATTCCAGAGACTGGAGGTTGAACTCGCCGTAGCTGAAAGCGCCCGAGGCCGGGTGCCACCTCGCCTCTCCCCGGGTGGAGATCCGGGCAGGACCCACTTGGGCGTAGTCCCGTAGCGGGGTCGTCCAGCGCAGGAGCGTGGCATCGCGGCCATCGAGCGACCGGGAGCGGTCATCGGAGATGAAATCCACCAGTTCCGCCTGGTCATTGAAGTGCAGCTCCGCACTGATGGTGTTGGCTCTGAGCACGAACCGCGCCCGGACGGCATGGGCATCGATGGGCTCCCAGGTGATGGATGGGGAGACCAGGGCGCCAGGAGCGAGCACGCATAGATCGTTGAACAGGGTCACGGTCTCAGAGCGGGTCAGGGTTGCCCCCTTCGCGTCCACCATCGGAATGCAGGAAAGCAGCTTCACCCGCATGGTGGCCCCACCCTCGTCGAAGGCGTGCAACACATCCACCGGCAGGCCCTTCATGGTCGCGTCCATCAGGAAGAATCGCCGCGGCGTAGCAAGAGTGTTGAACTGCTTCGCAGTGAAGGCCATCCAGGGGCTGGCTGGATCATTTCGGATGCGCCCGATCCAGGTCACCCGGAAGTTGTGCACACGAAGTTGACCTACGGCACCCGAGCCTCGGACATAGCGCTGCACCAGCCCAGGCAGGTGCCCGAGGTCCGCCTCGGTGAGCGCCTCGGGAGTTGGCACTGATGCGGTGGCGGCGACGGCGCGTTCGTAGCTGGCTCGCAGGCCCAGGGGCCCCTGGGAGGCGAAACCGTAGGCGACTCCCACCAGAAGGATGGCATTGGCGATGGTTCCAAACTTGGCATCACCCCAGGAAGAAGCGATGACGGTTTGGGAGACCACCACCGCGAGCAGCCCCGCGAGCCACCATCCACGAGGCCACCACACGAACGAGGCGACCGTCGCGATCAGTAGCAGGGAGGCGGCAAGCCACAACAGACCTTGGGGACGCGTGATGGGCTGGGCGAGCTGGGGCAGCTCCGCGTAACCCATGGCCTTGGCAAAGCCCAGGAGGTGGATGAGTCCGTGAACGAAGGTCACGAAGAGGAACAGCATTCGGATCATGACGCCCTCCCAGGATTGAGAAATGGAGTGAGCCAACGGCGCAGCAAGGCTTCGAGACCGGCCACATCCGCATCCCCTAGGCCCTGGAACAGGCGCTTGAAATGACGGCGTTCCCTGAGCTTGGCCGCTGGGCTGTCGAAGGAATCCGCAACCTTCCTGGTGACGTGCAAGCGCAGTGCGCGGCCATCGCCGGGATCGGCCTTCAGCTTCAGATAGCCGCGGACCTCGAGCTGCTTGGCCACCTGCTTCACGTTCTGCCGGGAGGTCCCATAGGCGGCGGCCGCATCGGTGAGCGTGGGCGCCCCGCCAGGGTGCCGGGAGACCACGGCCAGGAGGAGCCACTGGCTGGTGGTCAGGCCCAGCGGCCTGAGCTCAGAGTCCGTGACACGCGTCAGGTGCTGCGCCAGCAGGAAGACCTGCCCGAACGCCTCGGCCTGATTGATGAGGATTGCGTTGGCCATATAGGTAATATGTTACCCATATTGCGGCCCGCTGGAAAATTTCTGGCCTGATGCCCCCAGATGACTTGAAAGGGGAGCCATCCCATTCAGGACGGCTCCCCTTTTCACCTGGGTGGGGGCAGCATCAACCCTCGACCTTCCCCCCGTTGCGGGTGGCGATGTGGAAGAGGATCGATCCCATCAAGACGAAGAAGCCCACGCCCAGCAGGTCGTAGCCGCCATGCCCCAGCAGGCGCACCAGTTTGTCTTCCAGTGTCACCTGGGCGAGGAAGGTCTTCACGCTGGGCAGCTTGTCGCTGCTTGCCGCAAGGATGGCGACCAGCACGCCCGACAGGGCACCCCCCGCTACCAGGCCAGTCCCGAACAGATTGCCGGGGCCCAGTTCCTCCGCGGCGCCTTCGATGGCCTTGCCGTTCTTCTTCTCGGCGATCCAGCGGATCACACCGCCCACGAAGATCGGCAGGGTCGTGCTCAGGGGCAGGTAGGCGCCCACCGCAAAGGCGAGCGACCTCACTTCGCAAAGTTCCATGGTCACCGCCAGGAACAAACCCACCAATACGAACTGCCAGTCGAGATTGTGGGATAGCAAGCCCTTGATGAGTGTGGCCATGAGCGTGCCCTGGGGAGCGGGGAACCGATCCGAGCCGATAGCATGGGTCATGCCTTGGGCGGCCATTGCCGCCGTGGGATGATCCAGCACTTTGATGGTGATTCCGATGACGATGGATGCTGCGAGCGCGCCGATCATGAGGCCGATCTGCTGGCTGCGCGGCGTTGCACCCACCAGGTAGCCGGTCTTCAGATCCTGGCTCGTGGCGCCGGCATTGGCGGCCGCGATGCACACGATGCCACCCACACAAAGGGCCATGGGCTGGTAGGCATCCGTGGTCCAACCTAAGGAAACGAAGATCAGGCAGGTGGCCATGATCGCGGCGATGGTCATGCCGCTGATGGGATTGGAACTGCTGCCGATGATGCCCACGATTCGGCTGCTGACGGTGACGAAGAAGAATCCGAAGGTCACCATGAGAAGGCCCAGCACCACCTTACCCATGCCACTTCCGGGAATAAAGGGCAGCACGGCTACCACGACCACCAGGCCGATGGAACCGGCCACCACGGTCCATAAGGGCAGATCATTTTCCGTGCGCTTCACGATCACAGTGCCGTCCCCGCCCAAGGACTTGATGGCGCCCTTGAAGGCAGAAATGATGGTGGGGATGGTCTTGATCAGTGTGATGAAGCCCCCCGCAGCCACCATGCCTGCGCCGATCTGGCGCACATAGGCAAAGTAGATGGCACGGTTCAGGCTCGAGAACTGGTGCGCTGTCGCATCCCACCCATATGCGCCGTTCTTGGTGACATCCGCCAGATAACCCAGCTTCACCAGCTGGGTCGCGATGACATCCTCGCGCACCAGGGAGGCCAGCAGGGGGATGAGCCCCAGCCAGGCCATCACGCCGCCCGCCACCAGCAGGCCGCTGTAGCGGATGCCAAGGATGTAGCCCACACCCATGTATTCGGGCGTGATGTTGCCGTTCACCGTGGCCGCCGGGAAGATCTTGCTGCGCATGTCGGAGACCCAGGTGGGCGTCTCGCTGACGATCTTCAACACCAGCTGACCCACGGCGTAGAGCAGGCCCGTACCAAGGCCCAGATAGGCGGTCTTTGCCAGGTTGCCTCCCTTTTCGCCCGCGATGAGGACGGCGGCGCAGGCGGTTCCTTCGGGGTAGGGGAGTTCGTCGCGTTCCTTGACGATGAGGGCCCTCCGCAGCGGAATCATCATCAGGACGCCCAGCACACCGCCCATCAGGGCCAGGGTGAAGATCGTCCAATAGTTGAAGTAGCTCGGACCTCCAGAGGCACCTGATAGGAAGAGGAACCCTGGCAGCGTGAAGACCACGCCCGCGGCGATGCTCTCGCCGGCGCTACCGATGGTCTGGACGATGTTGTTTTCCAGGATCGTGCTGCCGCCGAAGCGCTTGAGCAGACTGATGGCCACCACGGCGATGGGAATGGAGGCGCTCACCGTCAGCCCGGCCCGTAGGGCCAGGTACACGGTGGATGCGCCGAACAAAATGCCGAAGAAGGCCCCGAATAAAATCGCCTTAGGCGTGAACTCGGCCACCGTGGCGTCATCCGCGATGTAGGGTTTGAACTGGTCCTGTTCTGCCATGGGATACTCCTGAATCTACGGAATGGAATGATGTGAATGGTTGGTTGATGGTGGCAGAACACAGACCATCAGCGGGGAGGTTGGACCCGCCGCCGACAGCAGTGTGCCCCAAGACATTTGGGTTAGGCTGGAAGATATGAAAATTGCGGATCGGGTCACAAGCCGGGCCAACCCCAGATTCAAGGCATTGAAAGCCGGGATGGTGGAGGCGACGCCGGCGGATGGATGCCGGTTGCAAGAACCTGTCCCTGTTCATGGAGGGTCCGTCATGCGTCTGGCAAGCACCCTTGCCATCGCGGGTTTGACCTTTCTATTAGGATGCCAAACGGCCCCTCCAGCCACCGTCCCAAAGACCACCGTCATCCAGGTGGCACAGGGACCTCCACCGAAGCCTAAGATCGCCCTGGTCCTGGGGGGTGGCGCGGCACGGGGCTTCGCTCATGTGGGAGTCATCCGGGTGCTGGAACAAGAAAAGATCCCCATCGACATGGTGGTAGGCACCAGTGTCGGCAGCCTCATCGGCGCGATCTACGCCGCCGACCTCAGCAGCTTCGATCTCGAGTGGACCGCCTTCCAGCTCGAGAAGGATGATCTCTTCGATTTTGGGATCATGAATGCGGTCACAGGCATGGGATTCGCCAAGGGCGAAAAACTCGAAGCATGGGTGAAGGGTCACATCAAGACCGCGAACATCGAGAGCATGAAGATTCCCTTCGCCGCCGTGGCGACCGATCTCAACTGGGGTAACAAAGTGGTGCTCGACAACGGCTCGGTGGCCCGCGCCATCCGAGCCAGCGCCGCCATCCCGGGGGTATTCCAGCCAGTCCAGCATCAGGGGAAGATCCTGGTGGATGGTGGCGTGGTGGATAACATCCCCATCTCGGTAGCCAAGGCCAAAGGCGCGGACATCGTGATCGCCGTGGATATCAGTGGGAACGTCGGGAATACAAACATCACCAATCTCGTCGGCGTCACACTCCAGGCCACGAACATCATGTTCGCCCTCAATGTCGAGCGATCCAAGAAGGAGGCCGACATTCTCATCACACCCGCCGGTATCGGCGACATCGGGATGCTCGACTTCACCCAGAAGAAACGCTGCATGCAAGCCGGGATCGAGGCCACGATGAAGGCCATTCCGAGTGTCCGCAAGGTTATCGATGCATGGGTCGCGGCCCACTCGCGACCCACCATTCCAGCCTCCTGATCCCCCTGGTCCCCATGCCCCTCCTCACGAGCAAGGCCAATCCCCGCTTCAGGGCCCTCCAGGCCCGCCTTCGGCTGAGTGGCCCCCGGCGCGAGATCACCCTGCTGCTGGGAGGAAAGCTCATCGAAGCCTGGGTGGAAGCGCGACAGACCCCCGCGGGGAACCGCCTGCACCCATCCCTCTGGCTGCGCCTCGAGCAGACCAATCCCCATCCGCTGGAGACCCTCCTCGGTGTGGATACGCTGGTACTGGGCGAAGCGCTCATGAGGGAACTCGCCGATGCGGGAAGTCCTCCTGAACATGCGCTGCTCATGGATCTCGGTCCGGAACCGGTCGGGCCGCTGACCTCTCGCGCGATCGGCGCCTGGGGCATCCAGGATCCCGGAAACCTGGGAGCCATCCTTCGCAGTGCCGCGGCCTTTGGCTTCCAGGAGGCCCTGCTGGGGCCCGGCTGCGCCGATCCCTTCCATCCCAAGACCCTGAGGGGCAGCATGGGCGCTGCCTTCCTCATGCCCATCCGCCGGGTGGAAACCCTGCATCTCGATTCAGGCCACTGGTATGCCCTGGACGGCGGCGCCGGCGCCATGCCCATGGCAGAGGCGGATCTGTCCGAACCCCTTCGCCTCTGGGTCGGCAACGAAGGCCACGGCTGGCAGGAGGTGGCCCTTCCAGAAGGCGTCCGCCGACTCGCCATCTCCATCCAGGGTGTCGAAAGCCTGAACGCGGCTGTGGCTGCAGGAATCGCCTGCTACGAAGTGGCGCGGAGGCTCACGCCTTGAAGACCGGCTGGCTCATCCGCCCACTCAGTTCCCTGGTCCTGGCTGGGATCTTCCTGCTGGCCTTCCGCTTTCCCGGCGCCCTGGGCGGCTGGCTGGAACCGACCATGGCCCTGCTTTTCCCCCTGCTTCTGCTGGACGGTTTGTTCAAGGGACGGCACGCGTTCTGGACCTGGGTCAGCCTTCTGGCAGGACTTGTTCTTCTCTACCTGTGGGTGCCTCAGACCCTCGCGAGCAAGGGCGGCCTGCCCTTCGGCCTGGCCCTGCTGGGAACGGGGCTGCTGAGCCTCTGGGAGGCCACGGGACTCTGGCTGGTGGCCGTGGGATCCCGGTGGGCGTTCCGCCGTTCCGGAGCCCTGGCCGCAGCCTCTGTCGCGGCGCTCATCCTCATCGCCTGGGAGACCTGGGGATTCCATGTCTATCCCTGGACCTGGGGCGCGGCCTTCGGCTCCCTCCCCTGGACCGCGCGGGCCGCTGCATTCCTCAGTGCCTCGGGCCTATCGGCGCTGGCATGGGGGTCAGGCGCCTGGGCGGCGGCCGCCTTGGCCAGGGGCGGATCCCCTCGCCGGGCCCTAGCGGGCCCTGGCCTGGTCATCGGGTTGTTCGTCCTGGCTGGTGGCGCATGGTACCTGCTCCCTCGCGATCCGGTGCGCATCCTGGACGTGGCCGTGATCCAACCCAATTTCCCGGCGGGCCAGCGATGGGTCGGAATGGAATCCGAGATGTGGCGGCGAAGCGAGGCCCTGCTGAAAACCCAGGGCTGGCCCCGCTCCGGACGCTCCACCCTGCTGCTCTGGCCCGAGAGTTCGGTGATGGGTCGAGATGACCGCCAACCCAGTGTCCACCTGACCACCGAGGCCACTTCTCGCGGCGTGGCCTGGCTCTTCGGCACGGAAGGCGGGCTCTACAACCTGGTGCGCGGTGAGGTGGCCGGCCATGCTTCCTTCGTGTTCGCCAAGGTGGAACCCATGCCGTTTGGAGAGCGCATGCCCGGACCGGAGGCATTCCGGAAGTGGATGGACCGGCAGATGGGGTTCGTTTCCCAAGAGGCGGGTGCACTCACCCAGGGATGCGCGTTCGTCGTGCCAACCCCGGAGGGCGATGTGCGGATCCATCCCCTCATCTGCAGCGAGGCCCTGATGCCGGAACGGACCCGTCGCGGTCTTGCTCTGGGCCAGGCCGACCTGCTCACCAACCACACCAACGACGGCTGGTTCGACCGCAGCATCGCCACGGACCTGCACGCCGCCCAGATCCGCCTTCGGGCCACGGAACTGGGGGTACCGCTGCTGCGGGCCACCCTCAGCGGGAAATCTGGCGTCTTCCGCGAAAACGGCAGCTTTGAACTCTGGGGCGCGCCTCTCAGCGAGGGTGCCTATGCCGTTGAACTGCAATGGCGCGCCGTCCACACACCCGCACGATCCGCCTGGCTCCTCCCGTTCCTGGTCTCGGCGCTGCTGGCCGGATGCATCCTGCTAGGATGGAAAGCCCTTCCTGGAAAACCAGATGAACCGTGATCTCCTCTCACCCAAGCCGATGGCATCGCCACATGGCACCGCAGTTGTATTGAATGAGACCCGGACAATCGATCCCCGCGGACTCCAGGTTTTCTTCCCGATCGAGCGGGTCCCTTGGCCCCCCGACCTCAAGGACAGAGGCCTGCGGTGACCGAAACTCAGCCCGGCATCCCTGGGATCGCCCAGCAACCCCTCATCCTGGCCAGCGGAAGTCCCAGGCGGCGTCACTGGGTGGAAGCCATGCGCATCCCCTTCGAGCTGCAGGTTCCCCAGGTGGATGAAACACCCCTGCTGGAGGAGGATCCCAGTGACCTGGTGCTACGGCTGGCCGAGCTCAAGGCCGAAATCATCTCCCACCGCAACCCAGGCCGCTGGGTCATGGCCGCCGATACGACAGTGGCTGTGGACCATCACACCTTGAACAAGCCCAGGGACGTGGAGGATGCCATCCGGATGCTCACCCTGATCCAGGGGCGAGCCCACCAGGTGCACACTGGGTTCTGCCTGCAGAGGAACGACAGTATTCACAGCTTCGTGGACACGGCCCAGGTCTTCTTCCGCCCGATGACCGAGGCGCAGATCCGGTGGTACGTTGGCACCCGCGAACCCATGGACAAAGCCGGTGCCTACGCCATCCAGGGCATCGGCGCCCTCTTCATCGAGGCGGTCCAGGGTAGTTTCTCCACCGTGATGGGTCTCCCTGTGGAAAGAATGGGCGCCCTCTTTGGACACCTGGGCCTGCTGAAACCATGGATGGGATTTCCGGATGGAGTCTGACTTCCCCTGGAGATCCGAACCCCGTCCTGGAGGAAATCGTCCTTCGGGATGATCTCAATATAGATCACCCAAAAATCCTCTAAAACGCATGGAAATATCTAAAAAAAAATAGGTAACCATCCACGAACCGATGCTCTATCATCGTGGTCTGCGGCACAACTTATCGAGTTGTCGTCCCGGGGCTTGATGGCTTTGGGTTGGAATAATGTCTGTTCATTTTCTAGGCATTGCTTCTGTTTTTCGGGAAATGTCCCGCGCACTGAAAGGGGACGCTCCCTCTCGCCCATATGCGAGCAGAATCCCTGGCAGTCGATCCGCACCACCGAACACCGTTTCATTGTTCCCTGATGGCCTTCCGGCATTCCCCGTGGGCCAGCTCTTTTCAAGGGGTTGTGCATGCACCGATTCGACAGAGCGTTCCGCTTCGTCTTGCCGGCCGCGGCCGTGGCGATTCTTGCCACCATCTCGAGTGTCGGATGGTTCACCCAGCCAGATCGTTTCGCCAAGGGCTACGCCCCCGAACAACCCATCCCCTTCTCCCATGAACTCCACGCCGGTACTCTCCGGATGAAGTGTCAGTACTGTCACTCGGGAGTCGACAGGTCCCGGCATGCGGGCATTCCAAGCGTGGACCTCTGCATGGGTTGCCACAAGGTGACTCGGACCGACCGCCCCGCCATCCAGAAGCTGACCCGGATCGCCAACTCGGGTGAACCCCTGCCTTGGCAGCGGGTCCACACCCTGCCCGATCATGTCTTCTTCGACCACCGGCCTCACGTGAATGTGGGCATCGTCTGCCAGAGTTGCCATGGCGAGGTGCAAACCATGAAGGTGCTCACCCGCGAGATGGGCACGCGCATGGGCAACTGCCTGGGTTGCCACAGGGACCCCCATGCATCCCTGCCGCCCGGGTCCAAGATCACGAAGGGCGCCGAGTACTGCGCCGCTTGTCATCGCTAGGAGCAGACGATGGCCGACGCCCACAAGCCACTTCTCGACAGGGCCACAGCCCTTCTGGCGGGCCCCTTCCTCCTGGGGCAACGCGCGTTGGGCCTCTTGTTCCTCCCGGGGAAGGGCACCCTCCCGGAAGCCCCACCGGAGTGCGCCACCCCCCGCATCACCGTCACGCCCCCAGAACACGCCATCAAGCGCCGCGGATGACCCCATGAAGACACGACTCCCTGACCATGGCCCCCTCGAGACCCCGCGGTTCTGGCGGACCCTGGAGGAACGCATTGAGACGCCGGAGGCCCAGCAGGCTGCGCACGACGAGTTCCTCCCTGGCGTAGTGCCGACCCAAGACGACGACGTGCATGGCCTGCCAGTCCAGGACGGATTCTCCCGCCGGGATTTCTTCGGGCTCGTCGGCGCCGCGGCAGCCCTTGCGGCCACTGTAGCCTGCGATCGAAAGGGACAAGGAACCATCGTGCCCTATACCAAGCGACCCGTGGAGATCGTGCCGGGCGTGGCCAACTTCTACGCCAGTGCCTTCCAGGAAGGCCGCCATGTATACCCCGTGCTGGTCAAGACTCGCGAGGGCAGGCCCATCCACATCATGGGCAACGACGAACATCCGGGCGTGAAGGGCAAGACCAGCCCTCGCGCCATGGCCGATGTGCTCCGCCTCTACGATCCCGATCGCCTCCGCGCGCCCAGACTCGAAGGTCGCACTCTCGGCTGGATGGAGGCCGAAACCCAGTTCCACAAGGCCCTGCAGACCGCCAAGAACGCGGGCAAGTCCCTGCTGCTGATCTCCGGCGCTGTGGCCTCGCCCTCACGGAAAGCCCTGCTTGCGAATCTGAGAACCGCCCTTCCCACCCTGGAGCACCTCGCGATCGAGCCCGCCTCTGGCGATGCCGCGGAAGAGGCCGCCAAGGCTAGCTTTGGACAGCCCGTGGACATCCAGCCTCGGCTGGCCAAGTCCGGGGTCATCCTCTCCCTCGGAGCCGACTTCCTGAACGGAGAGAACCCTGAAGCCCTCGCAGCCTGGGGTACCAAGCGCCGTTTGAAGAACGCTCACGAGGCCTTCAACCGCCTTTGGGTGCTGGAAGGGCCCTTGACCCTCACAGGCACCAATGCGGACCAGCGTCTGCCAGTGGCCCCTTCCCGCCTGGGCGCGGTCGCCTTCGCGCTGGCCAAAGAACTGGTCGCCAAGGGGCTACCCCTGCCCCCTGGTGCGGACCTCTCCGCCATCGCGGCCGGCATTCCGCAGGGAACGGACCTCCCCGCCAAAGTCTGGTCGAACCTGGTGCAGGACCTCCGGCAGGCCGGCAGGAAGGCCGTCGTGCTCTGCGGGGCCCAGATGCCAGCCGAGGCTCATCAGGCGGCCCATCTCCTGAATGCCATGCTCGGTTCGGAAGCCGTTGCGATGCAGCCTGCAGAACCCCTGGCCACGGTGAAGGACCTCGAGGCAGCTGCCAGGGGCATGGCCGAAGGCCGTTATGCCGCCTTGGTCCTCTGGGACGTGAACCCCGCCTACACCTTCCCCAGGGCCACCGCCTGGAAGGATGCGGTCGCCAAGGTGCCCTTCCGTGCCTGGATCGGCCAGGTGCCGGACGAGGCCGCCGCCCAGTGCCAGTTGCTGCTGCCCGAGAACCACTGGCTGGAGAGCTGGGATGATTTCACGACGGCAGGCGCTGACGTCCTCCAGCAGCCCACCATCGGCACGCTCTATGACACCCGCCAGGGTGAGGATGTGCTCCTCGGAGCCATCAAGGCCCTCGGCGGCCAGGCCCCGGCAAGCTACCACGCCTTCCTCAAAGAACGTTGGCAGCAGTCGCTCCCCACTGGCACTTCCTTCGAGCAGGCCCTCCACGATGGCCTCCTGAAAACCGAATCCAAGGCGACCGCTCCAGCATTCATGGGCAGCTCTGTGGCCGCCGCCACAAGGCGAGCTGCCGAGTCCAATCCCGAGGGTCTGGAACTGGTGCTCTTCCCCGGCTTCGCCACCCACGATGGCCGCCACGCCAACAACAGCTGGCTGCAGGAGACCCCGGATCCCATCACCAAGATGACCTGGGACAATCCTGTGTCCGTGTCCGTGCAGGACGCTCAGGCCCTGGGTATCCAGGAAGGCGACCTCGTCCGCCTATCCGTCGATGACACTACCCTGTCCCTTCCCGCGGTCATTCAGCCGGGCCAGGCGAAAGGCGTGCTCACCCTCGCCCTGGGCTATGGCCGCAACACCGGCAGCGTGGCCAAGGGTGTCGGTGTCAATGCCTTCCCGCTGATGGGCCTGGACCCCGCCTCCGCCAACGTCCGCAAGGGAGTCCGTCTCGCCAAAGCGGGGGGGAAGAAGGAACTCTCCCGCACCCAGAGCCATCACCGCATGGAAGGCAGGGACCTCGTGCGGTCCCTCACCCTGGAGGAATACGCGGACCACCCCCAGGGGCATCACCATGGGCCTGAACTGGTCTCGCTCTACGAGGATCAGGCGTTCCCGGAGCACAAGTGGGGCATGGTCATCGATCTGGCGGCCTGCACAGGCTGCTCGGCCTGCGTGGTGGCCTGCCAGTCGGAGAACAATGTCCCTGTGGTGGGCCCTGAACAGGTGGCCCGCGGCCGCGAGATGCACTGGATCCGCATCGACCGCTACTATGAGGGCGAGCTGGAGAATCCGAAAGTGGTCCACCAGCCCATGCTTTGCCAGCACTGCGACAACGCGCCCTGCGAGAACGTCTGCCCGGTGAACGCGACCAACCACAGCCCTGAAGGCCTCAACCAGATGGCCTACAACCGTTGCGTGGGCACCCGCTACTGCGCCAACAACTGCCCCTACAAGGTGCGCCGGTTCAACTTCCTGGAGTACACCGCCTACAAGACCGAGCCCGAGACTCTGGTGAACAATCCCGAGGTCACGGTCCGTCCTCGCGGCGTCATGGAAAAATGCTCTTTCTGCGTGCAGCGCATCAACGACGTGAAGATCCGCGCCAAGGGCGAGAGCCGCAGCATCCTCGACGGTGAGATCACCACTGCCTGCATGGCCGGCTGTGCCTCGGATGCCATCGTCTTCGGCGACCTGAAAGACCCCAAGAGCAAGGTCTCCCAGCTGGTGGCCAACAGCCGTGCCTATCGCGTTCTTGAAGAGATCGGCGTGAAGCCCGCCATCACCTATCTGGCCGATCTGAAGAACCCTGCCGTCGAGGGAGGCCGCCATGCGATCTGACGCCGCCATCCCGGCCAACGACATCCCGGAGGGCCTGTTCGAGTTGCCGCTCACCGAGGGCCGGGTCACGCCCGGCAGCCTCGACGATCAGGTGCTGTCCTTCCCAGAAACCAAGCCTCCAAAGCAGTGGTACATCGGCCTGGCCATCACCTTGTCAGCCCTCTTCACAGGCCTTGCGTTCATCGGTTACACGTTCTTCACGGGCATCGGGGCCTGGGGCAACAACAGCCCCGTCTTCTGGGCCTTTGACATCATCAACTTCGTGTTCTGGGTGGGCATCGGCCACGCCGGCACACTGATCTCGGCCATCCTCTTCCTCTTCCGCAAGCGCTGGCGCAACGCCATCGCACGCTACGCCGAGGCGATGACCATCTTCGCGGTCATGTGCGCCGTGATCTTCCCGCTCATCCACGTGGGCCGCCCCTGGCTGGCCTTCTGGCTGTTCCCCTACCCGAACCAGCGGGCTCTGTGGACCAACTTCCGGTCACCGCTGCTGTGGGACGTCTTCGCGGTGAACACCTACTTCTCCGTATCCGCCATGTTCTGGTACCTGGGCCTGATTCCCGACATCGCCTCCATGCGCGACCGGACCACCAGCAAGTTCCGCAAGCTCATCTACACCGCCCTGGCCTTGGGCTGGCGCGGGGCCGCCACCCACTGGCAGCACTACGAGAAGGCCTACCTGCTGCTGGCGGGCCTCGCCACGGGCCTGGTGCTTTCGGTGCACTCGGTGGTCAGCTTCGACTTCGCGACTTCCGTGGTGCCAGGGTGGCACATGACCATCTTCCCGCCCTACTTCGTGGCGGGGGCCATCTTCGCCGGGTTCTCCATGGTGGTGATGGTGCTGGTGGTGGTGCGCGAGACCATGCAGCTGAAGAACCTCATCACCATGCGGCACCTGGACGTGATGAACAAGGTGATCCTCGCCATGAGCTGCATCATGGGCTACAGCTACATGATGGAGGGCTTCACCGCCTGGTATTCCATGAATGAATACCTCCATCACAGCTTCATGAACATCATCTCAGGAAACTACGGCTGGGCCGGCTGGCTCACCATCAGCTGCAACATCCTCATCCCCCAGATCCTCTGGTTCAAGAAGGCGCGCACCAGCTACTTCTGGATGATCCTGGTGGCCATCGGCGTGACCATCGGCATGTGGTTCGAGCGCTTCGTGATCATCGTGATCTCGCTGCACCAGGACTACCTGCCTTCCGCCTGGCGCATCTACAAGCCCACCATGGTGGATTTCGGCATCCTGCTCGGCACCTTCGGGCTCTTCTTCACCATGGTCCTGATCTTCGCCCGGGTGCTTCCGGTCATCGCCACCACTGAGGTGAAGGCGATCCTGCCGGGTGCGCAGCCCTCTCACCATGGAGATGACCACCATGTCTGAGACCTCCTACGCCGTCCTCGGCATGTTCGACAGCCCCGATGCCCTGATGCAGGCCATCCCGAAAGTCCGAGCCACGAACCTCGGTACCGTGGAGGCCTACACGCCCTACCCCATCCATGGCATCGAGGAGGCCCTGGGTCTGCGGCGCTCCCCGCTGGGCGGCATGGTGCTGGTCATGGGCATCCTCGGCGCGATCACTGCCTTCGGCTTCGAATATTGGATCAGCGCCATCGACTACCCGATCATCACCGGCGGCAAGGCCGCGAATTCCTGGGAGGCTTTCATCCCCATCATGTTCGAAGTGACGGTGCTCTTCGCCACCTTCACCGCCGGCCTCGGGATGCTGCTCCTGCTGAACAAGCTGCCCCTCTTCGGGCATCCGGTCCTGTCCTCCAAGTCCATCACGGGCATCACCCGGGACCGCTATGCCCTGGCCCTGGAAGCCGAAAGCGATGCCTTCGACAGCGCCGCCGCAGCCAGGGCCCTCCAGGAAGCAGGCGCCGTGGAGGTGGAGGTTCTCCCTGCCCCGGAACGCAGTCCCTTCCTCACCAGCGATTTCATCCTGCGGACCCTCGGCGGCATCTTCGCGGCCTGTGTGGTGTCAGGACTGGCCATGTTCTTTGGCACCAAGTGGTTCCCGCTGCTCCCTCCCATGAGGCACATCGAGGACCAGCCGCGGCTCAATGCCCAGAAGGCCTCCGCCTTCTTCAAAGACGGACATGGCATGCAGCTTCCCGTGCCCGGAACCGTCGCCCGGGGATACCTCCCCACGGCCACTGGCACCCAGGAACAGGCGGCCAGCCTGGTGAACCCCCTCCCCCGCACCAAGGAAGTCTTCACCCTGGGCCACAAGGTCTATTCGAACCGCTGCGAAGTCTGCCACGGAGCGCTGGCCAACGGTGTGGGCAGCCTCACCGCGGCCTATGGCGGCAAGCCGGCCAACCTGCAAGCCCAGCAGTTCCGAGACTACCCCGATGGCGAGATCTACTGGGCCATTGTCAACGGGAAGAACGCCATGCCCTCGCATGCCCCCTATCTCACCGACCAGGAGCGCTGGGCCGTGGTCCACTACGTGCGCGCCCTCCAGCGTGCCCAGAACGCCAAGGATGAGGACCTGAAGGTGGTCGCACCATGAGCCA
The DNA here is from genome assembly GCA_903919165.1 of uncultured Holophagaceae bacterium. Classification (GTDB taxonomy): domain Bacteria; phylum Acidobacteriota; class Holophagae; order Holophagales; family Holophagaceae; genus Geothrix. Next base: position 3,456 of record CAIXHJ010000451.1, on the reverse strand, counting down.
GAACAAGAACAACTCCACCACCATGATCTGGGGCGCCGTGGCCCTGGGCGCCCTGGGCGTCCTCGGCACCTACGCCACAGCTGGACTTGAGCGCTTCTGGGCCAACTGGGTGCTCTGGTTCGTCCTCATGTTCACCCTGGGCCTGGGTTCCCTCTTCATCGTGGCCCTGGAGCACCTGGTGAGCGCCAAGTGGAGCGTCCCCGTCCGGCGCATTCCCGAGCGGATCGCCACCCTACTGCTGCCTGCGATCCCCGTGGGCCTCTTCGCCCTTTGCGCCCTCCCGGTGCTCTACCCAGGTTCCAGGCCCGAGGCGGCCCACCATCCCATCCTCGCCGGCAAGGCCTTCTGGCTGAGCCTGCCCTTCTTCTCTGTGCGCACCCTGATCGCCCTGGGTCTATGCACCCTCGGGTTGGCCGTCCTGGTGGGCGGCTCGTTGAAGCAGGACATCACGAAGGATCCCAGATTCAATCTGCGCGCCCGGAAGTTCGCCCCGGCCTTCATGGCGATCTTCGCCCTGGTGATCACCCTGGTCGCCTTCGATTGGATCTCCGGCCTGACGCCCGAGTGGTACAGCGACATCTTCGGCGTCTATGTCTTCGCGGGCGCCTTCCTGAGCGGCCTAGCGGCCACGACGCTGTCCCTGCTCTACCTCCAGGACCGGGGGCGCCTGGAGGGCGTGCGTGGAGACCACCTCTACAACCTGGGTGGATTCCTCTTCGCCTTCACGGTGTTCTGGTCCTACATCGGGTTCGCCCAGTACATGCTGATGTGGTACGCCAACCTGCCCGATGAAGTCATCTACTACAAGGTGCGGCTCGCCGGGTCCTGGCGGGCCATCACCATCTCGCTGGCGGTACTCCATTTCATCCTGCCCTTCTTCGCCCTCGTGACCCGGGATTCCAAGAAGGATCCGAAACGCCTGCGCCGCGTGGCCTACCTGATGCTCGGTGCCCATGTGCTTGACATGTACTGGCTCATCTTCCCCGTGCTCGGCGGCCAACCCCACTTCTCCTGGCCCGAGCTCAGCTTCGCCCTCTTCTTCCTGGGCGGGATCGTCCTCTGGATCCGCGGCGCCATGCAGAAGGGCGAGGACATGCCCATCGGCGATCCCTTCCTCCGCGAGGGTCTGGAGTTCCGCCTATGAAGATCAGCGACTACCTTTCCCACGAGGAACTCAAGCGCCTCGCCTCCGCCCTGCTCGTGGTGCTGGGATTCATCGCCATCGCCGCCTTCTTCGGCTTCACCGTGGTGCCCGGGCTGCGTTACCAGGCCCACGATTCGGGTGAAGCCCTGGTCCAGGCCGTCCAGGGTGAGACCGGGTGGCTGGATCCCACCGACTACCCCGTCATGGTCCGGGAGGTCATCCCGCCCATCGACCCCAGGACCGTGATGACGCCCAATGCAACACTGATGGCGCGCGGTAGGGCCCTATTCGCCCAGACCTGCGCCACCTGCCACGGGCCGGAGGGCAAGGGCGACGGTCCTGGTGGAGCAGGCCTCAACCCTAAGCCCCGCAACTTCACAGCCTCCGCTGGTTGGAAAAACGGCACCCACCTCGAGGACATCTACAAAACGCTGGAAGAGGGCGTCAAGGGCAGCTCGATGGTGTCCTACAACTACCTCACCAAGAAGGACCGCATGGCCCTGGCCCATGTCGTGCAGTCCCTGGGCGCCTTTGATCACGGCGCCAGCGATCCCAAGGCCATCGCCAGTCTGGAGAAGCTCTTCGCCAGTGCTGGAGAGGTCATTCCCAACCGAATCCCCGTGGCCCGTGCCGTGGATGTTCTCTGCCGCGAGTATGCAGAGACCCGACCGCAGCCGCCCACGTCCACGATTCGCTGAGGGGGCCATGACCTTCCATCCGCTTCGGCGCCTCCTTCTCCCTCTTGCCCTCTCGACACTGGCGGGGCTTTACGCTCCCCTCTGGGCTCAGGCGGCCACACCCGTTCCATCCTTCAAACCAGAGGAAGTGGGGATCGAGGAGAAGCTCGGCGCCACGATCCCCCTCGACCTGACCTTGAACGGCGAGGACGGCAAGCCCGTCACCCTGCGCCAGCTCATCGACAAACCCACCATCCTGACCCTCAACTACTTCCGCTGCGCCGGCATCTGCACCCCGCAGCTCAACGGCGTGGCCGAGGCGCTGAACCGCACCGAGGCCATTCCCAGCAAAGATTTCCAGGTGCTCACGGTGAGTTTCGACGAGCGGGACGAACCCGAGATCGCCGCCCAGAAGCGCACCAACTACCTGGGCGAGATCACCCGCCCCTTCCCGCCCAGCGCCTGGCGCTTCCTCACGGGCCCCGGTGCCACCACCAAGGCTCTGGCGGACGCAGTCGGTTTCAAGTTCAAGCCCGTGAACGATGACTTCGTGCATGCCGCCGCGATCATCTTCATCAGCCCCAAGGGCCAGATCACCCGCTACATGTACGGCGTCACCTACCTGCCCGCCGATCTTCAGATGGCAGCGCAGGAGGCGGCCCGCGGCGAGGCCCAGCCCACCATCAACAAGTTCCTGAAATTCTGTTTCAGCTACGACCCCGCCGGGCGCAGGTATGTCCTGAACACCACGACCATCGGCGCCACCGTCATCATCCTAGGTGCGCTGATTTTCGTGTTCGCGCTCACCCGCCGGGGACGCCGGACCAAGTCAGAGGAGAGCGAATGAGCACGCATGCTTCCACGGCGCAGCCCAGCTACCTGGTGGACACAGGAGCGCGCAAGGGCCTGATGGCCTGGCTGACCACCACGGACCACAAGCGCATCGGGCTGCTCTACCTCTACGCGATGACAAGCTTCTTCCTCATCGCGATGGGCATAGGGTTCGTGATGCGACTGGTGCAGTTGACCACCTTCCAGAAGCTCATCACGGCCCAGACCTACAACGCCCTATTCACGGTCCATGGCGTGATCATGATCTTCCTCTTCGTGATTCCCGGGTTGCCCGCCGTGTTCGGAAACTTCTTCCTGCCCATCCTGATCGGCGCCAAGGATGTGGCCTTCCCAAGGCTGAACCTGCTCTCCTGGTACGTCTTCATGGCCGGGGCCATCCTGGCGGTGCTGTCGCTCTTCACCGGCGGTGGCGCGCCGGATACGGGCTGGTCCTTCTACGCCCCCTTCAGCCTGAAGACCGGCACCAACGTGAGCCTCGCGGTGTTCGCCGCCTTCGTGCTGGGCTTCTCGTCCATGCTCACGGGCATCAACTTCATCACCACCATCCATCGCCTGCGGGCACCCGGCATGAAGTGGTTCCGCATGCCGCTGATGTGCTGGGCACTCTATTCCACGGCCTGGATCCAGCTTCTGGCGACTCCCATCGTGGCCATCACCTTGGTGCTGGTGATCCTTGAGCGCTTCTTCGGCATCGGCATCTTCGATCCAGCCAAGGGCGGCGACCCCCTGCTCTACCAGCATCTCTTCTGGATCTACTCCCACCCGGCGGTTTACATCATGATC
>CAIXHJ010000450.1 GCA_903919165.1 uncultured Holophagaceae bacterium | reverse complement strand
CGAAGGCACCCTCAGTGCCAGCTGGAACCTGGCGGTCCCCGGCACGGATCTCACCACACCCACCGGAACCGGATACAGCATCCAGGCTGTCGTGGATCCTACAGGCGCCGTGCCTGAGGCCGACAAGACCAACAACGCGACCAGCGTTTCCCTGAGTGGAACCACCGTTCCCATCTTCAAGACCACCATCTTCCCAGTCGCTCTCTCCACAGGCACCGGTAACATCTCGGAGGCCAACAAGGCCCAGTGGGTGGCCCGGCTCGCCAAGATGTACCCCATTGGAAGTGTGGATGTGATCGTTGGCGTCCCCTTCACTCCGACTACGCCCAATATTGTGTCGACCCTTTCTTCCGACAATCTGGACAGTAGTTGGAGCAATCTACTGATAGATCTTCAAACAAAGCATCTGGCAGATGCGACATCTGATCGGTACTACTTCGGAGCCGTGAACGTCAGTTACTCCTCCGGTGTCGCCGGGCTTGGATACGTCCCACCCTCGCCTTCCTACTCCTACCAGTACCGGACGGCCATCGGCTGGGACAAGACGGGCTACAAGGACGGAGGGAACTATCCCGAGGTCTTCGCCCATGAGACGGGCCACAACATGGGCCGTCAACACAGCCCCTGCGGCGGCGCGTCCTCTCCTGACCCGGCCTATCCCTATGCAAGTGGGCTCATCGGAGTCTGGGGCTATGACAACGTCCTGAACCAGCTCTATTCCCCGCTCACCTACGAGGACATCATGGGCTACTGCACACCAGACTGGGTCAGTGATTACGTCTACAAGGAGATCCTCAACTTCCGCAATGGCACTGGTGGTTTCCTCTTGGTGGGGGCAGAGGATAACCCCCTGCCCAAGAACCTGGCCGTGGCCCAGGAATGCCTGCTCGTCCGGGGCATCGTCCATGACGACGGCAAGGTGGAGATGCTCCCCTCCTTCCGGACCAAGGCCCTCCCCTCCAAGATTCCCAGTGAGGGGGACTACACCCTGGAGTGCCTGGATCAGCAGGGCCTCCCTGTCTTCACCGCGCCCATCGAGTTGATGGAGGTGGGCTGTTCGCCGAAGGGCTATGAGCGCCACTTCGTCATGGCCCTCCCGCTAACTTCAGGGGTGCTGGATTCGATTATCGGACTGAATGTCCTTAAAGGCGGACAAGTCCAGGCCACTCTCCGGTCCGCCTCGTCCTTGGTGCGAAGCATCATCGCGACGCCGGAGTTCCGCCGGCTCGGCAGTGACAGGGTCCAACTCACCTGGGATGCCACCATCCATCCCGCCGCACTGATCCGCGATGCGGATTCCGGCGAGGTCATCGCGATCCTCTCCGGTGGTAACCAGACCCTTCAAACCAGGGCCCAGCGTTTCGACCTGGTGCTCAGCGACGGCGTGTCAGGCCAGACTCACCACCTGGAGATTCCTGATTAACATCTGCGCGCTACCACCAGCCCCAGCGCCCGGCATGCCGGGCGCTTTTTACGCGTGAGCGATCCGCCTTTCCATGGGATACTGAAAGATCATCTGTACCCGGGTGCCCATGCCGCACACGCATTTCCAGCTTCTCTCTAACTGCTCGGATGAGCAGCTCCGAACCATCTGCGAGAGGCGACGCCTGCCCATCCCCCTTCGTTGGGAGGACTGCGGCGAAGGGCGGATGCGCCTGCTGAAGACCATGATTTTCCATCTGGAGGATCACAAGCGCCTGTCGGGTACCCTGGCTGACCTGGACAGTGGATCCCTGGTGGCGTTGAAGCACCTCGTCAGCGACGGAACCTTGCCGGAAATCCCGGTACTTGATGCTCTGCGGAATCTGGGACTGATCCTTCCGTCCGGCGCCAGTTGGGCCGTGGCCGAGCGGGTGGCTGATGCAATGGAGGATTTCGACGAGGGCGCCCTGAGCTTCGCGGCAGACGCAGACGTGAAATTAAAGGCCGTCGAACCCTTCCGGTTCTCTCTGGCCCTCACCAGTGTCCTGCTGCGCTGCGTGGCCGGCCTCCGTGTGCTCAAGGGGGGTCTCCCCGCCAAGAAGGAGCTGGGCCAGCTGATGCAGCGCAATGCCATGCTTCAGGAGGAGCAGGACGCGACACTGCTCTTCACCCTGCTCCATCGACTGGGCCTCCTGTGGAACCGGGACGGACGTGTAGAGACTCTGCTGCCTGCGGTGACCAGCCATCCCCCGCGGTGGGTGGCCGAGCGGGCCTTCGCCAGCCTCTTGGAGCATGACCTCAAGGCCTGGGGCATGCCCCCGGCCGAAGATCGGCACTTCCTCATGCAGCACCTGCTGGAGCGCCGGGGCCAGACCCTTGCGGTCGACTCGTTCCTGGCCTTCCTCAGGACCCTGCATCCGCTGGATGAGGATCGCACTCGCCATGTGTTCCTCCCCTTCCTGGGCCGTGTGGGCATCATCCAGGGGGATGAAGGGTTCGCGCATCTCCGGCTCACCGAGCATGGTGAGGCGCTGGCCCATGAATACCTGCTGCGTGATCTGAAGGGTACAGCGGCCCACTGGCTGCCCATGGAGCTGGACCAGCCCATGATCCTGCAGCCCACTCTGGAACTGTTGACACCGCTTCTTCAGAATCCTCACCGACTGCTCCAGCTCGCTCAGCTGGCGGATGTGGAATCGCTGGACGCCATGGGCACCTTCCGGGTGAGCCACGCCACCCTGGTCCGTGCCCTTGATGCAGGCGTGTCGCTCGAAGAACTTGGCCAGCGACTGAGCACCACCGCCCAGGCCCTGCCCCAGCCTCTGCTTCAGCTGCTTGAGGATCTCTCCCGCCGGGTGGGCGAAGTGGAGGTCCACCAGGGCGTGAGGCTCGTGAGGGCCCGCACAGCCCATCTGGCGGACGAGCTTATGCTCCGGCCGGAACTCGCGCCTTTGAAGCTGGGTTCGCTCTCCGATACCGTCCTGGAGGTGCGCGGGGATGGCAATGCCCACGCCTTGCTCAAGCAGGCCGGCTTCATGCCGAAGCCCGGCCGCTTTCTCGCCCTCAGCGTGGATTCAGACGAGAAACTCTACCTGTGGGCCCTGGCGGCTCTGGCCTTCGTGGATGAGAAGGGCATGAACCACCACCTGGAACCCGTGCAGCAGATGGTCCGCTCGGCCATCCAGCGCCTCCATGACGAGGATCCGTCGCTCTACCAGGAAGTCCAGCGGCGCATCCCCATGTTGCACCTGGGCGGCGAGGATCAGCTAGCCGAAGAGGTGCAGCGCATCCTCGAATACGCCGCGGGGCATACCCTCATGGTGGAACTCACCTATCTGCCCCCGGCAGCCCACCGCACCCAGCTCCGGCGCGTCTCACCCCGCACCATCCAGGAGGACCACCTCCTGGCCTTCTGCCACCTCCACCAGGAGGAGATGGCCTTCCGCCTCACTCGCATCCAGGGTGTGAAGCTCCTCAACGAACGAGGCTGGACACCGACCAACCATAGTCAGGCGGGTTGAGCGCGAAGCGGACCAAGGTCGCTATTGTCCGGGATTCTGCTTGACGCGCTGATAGTCGTCGCCCATCACCTTGAGGGGCTTCTCCACCGGGATCACCAGGAAGGGCTCGCCCTTCCTGATCTCCTTGCGAGAGGCCAACTGAAGCTGGTGCTGGACTTCTTCCTTCGCCTGGCGTTCCCGGGCCAGTTCTGTGGCGTGGACAGTCGCAAGGCGGCTGAGTTCCTGTTCCTGGCGCTGGGTCTGAGTGGCCAGATCATCGGCCCGGTGCTTCTGCTGGAAGCCCCAACTGCCTAGGCCGACCAGAGCGGCAAGCAGTGGCATTGCAGCGGCAGCCAGGAGCCCCCAGGTGGGTCGCTTCCGTTCGGTCCGGCTGCGGCGCCGGGCCTCCCGGCGAAGGTCCTCAGCCAGGGCCTTCAGTTCTGTGGTTGGCTCAGCGGCACTGGTGGCCAACCTGGGTCCCAAACCCAGGAGATCGCGGAGTTCAGCCCGTAGCTGGACATCTTCGGTGGGTTCGAATCGCCGGGCGGGATCAGACCAGGACATGTACGCCTCCTGAAGGGTTGAGCTGATCTTTGAGTTGGGCTTTGGCCCGGTGGATGCGAGTTTTCACGGTGGCTTCCGGAATGTCCAGGATGTCCGCGATCTCACGGATGGATAGCCCCTCCACCACGAAGAGCCAGAGGGCTTCGCGGAAGGTGGGCGAGAGCATGCGCATACGCTCCCGCACTTCCCGATTGAGTACCTGGTCATCGGCTCCACCGGCGAGTCCGGGTTCACTGACGGCTTCCAGGCTGAGATTCTGATTCTTCATGGGACGACGCTCAGTAAGGGACAGGGTCCGCACAGTGCCATAGAGGAAGGCCGTAGGATGCTCCACCGCCAGTTCCCGCTGCATGAGAATGACAAAGGCCTCCTGCGCGATGTCCTCCGGGAAATTGGCCCCGTAACGTCGGGCGTAGCTCACCAGCCTTGGATATAGTTCGGCAAAGGCCGCGTGAAAGGCCTCCTGTGTGCCGAACGGGGTTTCAGGTGGGAACTGCGCCATGCATGGGCTCCGACGCTATAGGATGCCCGAAGCTGGGCGGAAGTTCCGGGCTACCCTGGAATGGATGGAACCTTCGCTTCAAGCCTGGCGCGACACCCTGGAGGAGTTGGGGGTGATGGGCTTGGTGCGCCAACCTGTTCCTGCTGCCAGGGAGTTTGCCCCCAGTCCGTCCTCCACTGACCTACGGGAACGCCAGCCTGTCCCTCGCCCCACGCCAAAACCGGCCTCCCCGCTTCCCCCTGCCTATATCGTTCCAACCGACCCCGCCGGTCGTCCGACCGCAGAAATTGTGGCCGCCGCGAGCAGCCTTTCAGATCTTCGCCAGGCCATCCAAGGATGCCTGGCCTGCCCCCTGGGTCCAGGCCGGATGAAGTTCGTCTTCGGTGAGGGGCTTCCTGAGGCCCGACTCATGTTCATTGGGGAGGGGCCCGGCCGAGACGAAGACCTGCAGGGCCGCCCCTTCGTGGGCAGGGCCGGCGAACTGCTGGACCGGATGATCGGCGCCATCGGCATGAAGCGTGAAGAGACCTACATCACGAACATAGTGAAGTGTCGCCCGCCGGACAATCGCACGCCGACCCCCGAGGAGTCCCGCGCCTGCCTCAGATATCTGCACCGCCAGATCGAGCTGATCCGCCCCGCCGTGATCGTCACCCTTGGCGCCACGCCCCTGCGGGAGCTTGTGGGCGTCAATGAGGGCATTACGAAGGTCCGAGGTCAGTGGAAACGCGTGAGAGTCGGGGACCGCGAGATTCCCGTCATGCCCACATTCCATCCCGCCTACGTGCTCCGCCAGTACACGCAGGAGGTCCGCCGCGCCGTCTGGGGAGACCTGCGAGCGGCAAAAGAATGGCTGGACCACCCCGTCGGCAGCTGACGGCCGAGAGCCGGTAGCCCCACCTGTGTCATGCTAGGCGCAGCGTTAGAGGACTGCCCATGCGTCTCGTCAATGTGTTCTTCATCGTCCTGCTGCTGTTGGTCCTGATGGTGCTGGGCAACCTGTACCTCACCAACCACGATCTGCTGGTCCGCGAAGTCGTCGTGTTCGGCGAAACCATCAAACTGCAGAGCGTCATCCTCATCACCTTCCTGCTCGGCTTCCTCCTGAACGTTCTCTACACCGGCATCATGGAGATCATTCGGCTGGTGCGGGGATTGAACGATTCCGCCGACACCCGGCTCGTCAAGCGCATCTCCGAGCGCATGCAGGACGCTCGCGACCTGGTGGCTCATGGGCTTCCCCGACAAGCAAAGGACATCCTGGCCGGCATCCTTGAACAACGCCCGGTCCACATTCCCGCCCGGATTCTGCTGGGCGAGATCCTCCTCAAGACCGGCAGCGCCGATGAGGCCGTGAAGCTGTTCG
>CAIXHJ010000449.1 GCA_903919165.1 uncultured Holophagaceae bacterium | reverse complement strand
GGCTTTCGGCACCGCCCGCCACGGCGAGGTCGAGGTCCCCGGCGGCCAGCCGCTCCCAGGCCTGGCCCAGGGCCAGCAGGCTGGAGGAGCAGGCGTTCATGACGGTACCCCTGGGCCCGGTGGCTTCCAGGCGACGGGCCAGGGCGTCCGTGACGGTGCTGGGGCTCTGGTAGGCGGGTCCTGCCGCGTGCCCGCGCAGTCCCGCCAGGCGCTCCTCCAGGAAGGCCTCGGCGACGGGGAGGCCGCCGGTGCCCGCCCCCTGGAAGACGCCGAGGCGGTCCATGTCGCCATGAGGCTGGAAGCCATCCAGGGCCTCGTCCAGGGCCCGCAGGGCCATGCGCTCGCAGAGGGTCTGGTGGCGGGCCGGGTCCATGGCCACCTGGCCCGCGATCTGCGCGGGTTCAAGGGGGAGAGAGAGTCGGGTCAGGGGCCCCAGGCCATCCTCGCCCGCAAGCATGGCGGACCATGTCTTCTCTCGGTCCTGGGCCAGGGAGGACACGATGCCAAGACCCGTAACCACGACACGGGTGCCGGTCATAGCCGTTTCACCAGGAGGCTGGCCGTGCAGAGGTCACGGCCATCGCAGCTCACGGTGCCCCGGATCTTCATGAGCCCTGCGAAGGCGCCGTTGGCCAGGACCTCCAGGCGCAGACGATCCCCGGGCAGGGCGGGGGCCTTGAACCGGGCGTCCTGTACCCCGGCCAGGAAGATGGCGGCGCCGTGCAAGGAATCGGACTCCAGGAACCCCCCTGCCTGGGCCAGCATCTCCAGCAACAGGACGCCGGGCACCAGGGGGCGCCCCTCGAAATGGCCCTGGAGGTAGGGCTCTCCGTTCGTGACCAGCTTCTCCGCGACCACGCGCACACCAGGCTCCCGTTCCAGCACCCGGTCCACCAGCAGGAAGGGGTAGCGGTGCGGCAGGTGGGCCGGGATGTCCGTCATCGGATCGGGCTCAGGCCTTGGAGTGCTCGGCGATGAAGTCCGTCAGCGCCTGCACCGACTTGAAGGCCCTCAGGCCCGCCGCCTCATCCTCGATCTTCACGCGGAAGACCTGCTCGATGCCCAGCACCAGTTCCAGGGCATCGATGGAATCCAGGCCCAGGCCGTCGCCGAAGAGAGGGGCTGCGTCGTCAATCTGGTCGGGCGTCATGCCCTCGAGCTTCAAGCGCTCGATGATCATCTCTTTGACGCGCAGCTTGAGATCGCTCATGGGTTTCCCGGCAGGAGGGTGAAAAGGTCACTCTAGATCCTAGCCGACGCGTGCGTCGGCTGGAGATTCTATCCCAAAGCCCAGGCGCCCCGGGTGCTTGTGATCTTGACACGACCAACTCTGTTTCAAAGGGCGCTAAGCTGGATCCTCGCGGAACCCTCCGCCCGAGAGCGCCATGGCCCATCCCGCATCGCCCTTCCTGTCGGTCCTCGTCCTGCTGCTGGTGGCTGCCGTGACGGCCATCGCGATTCTCGTCCTCTCGGGTTGGGTGCTCCCCCTGTTGAAGCCGAACAATCCGCAGGCGGCCAAGATGCGGCCCTATGAATGCGGGGTCCCGCCCCAGCAGGAGGGCGCCCGGCGCAAGTACTCCGTGAAGTTCTACCTGACGGCCATGCTCTTCATCCTGTTCGACGTGGAAGCGGCCTTCCTCCTGCCCTGGGCCGTGAACTTCAAGCATGCCCTCTGGACCTTCGCCGCCATGCTGAGCTTCGTGGCCACCCTGCTGGTGGGCTTCATCTACGCCTGGGGCAAGGGCGCCTTCGAGTGGGAGCGCTGACATGCCGGAGATGAACATCAACGACGCCGTGATGACCACGCGCCTGGACGCGGTGGTCAACTGGGGCCGGAAGAACAGCCTGTGGCCCATGCCCTTCGGCGTGGCCTGCTGCGCCATCGAATTCATGAGCATGATGGCGTCCAGATTCGACCTCAGCCGCTTCGGCGCCGAGGCCATGCGGTTCAGTCCGCGGCAGAGCGACATGATGCTGATCCTGGGCACCATCACCAACAAGATGGCGCCTGTGCTGCGCACTATCTATGCCCAGATGGCCGAACCCAAGTGGGTGATCAGCGTGGGTGTCTGCGCCAGCTCCGGCGGCATGTACCGCACCTACGCCACCCTGCAGGGCGTGGACCGAGTGATCCCCGTGGACGTCTACGTCCCGGGCTGTCCGCCTCGCCCCGAGAGCATGATCCTAGGCGTCATGAAACTGCAGGAGAAGATCGAGAAGGAATCGCTCTCCATGCGCAAGGACCACATCGCACGGTTCTACGAGAGCCTGGCCCGGCAGGAGTCCCTCCAGGCGGAGAAGGGCCTCACCAGCCAGCAGGCCATCCGCGAGATGTTGATGGATGCCGGTGAACGCGGTGTGGGAACGATCTTCTAGGGTGGGGCGGACATGATCATCGAGCAAATCGACGCGCAGCTTCCCGGAACCGTCACGGACCGGCACGCTTTCCGGGGCGACCAGACCATCGTCATCGCCAGGGAGAACCTGCTGGCCGTGGTGGCGTTGCTCCACCGTGAGGGCTTCCAGCTGCTGGTGGACATCACGGCGGTGGACTGGCCGGAGCGTGAACAGCGTTTCGACGTGGTCTACCACTGGCTCAACCTCGCCAGCCAGGAACGGCTGCGCCTGAAGGTGCCCGTGGCCGAGGGCGAATCGGTCCCCAGCCTCACAGGTACCTTCAAGACTGCTGATTGGTTCGAGCGTGAAGTCTTCGACATGTTTGGCATCCGGTTCGACGGCCATCCGGATCTGCGGCGCCTGCTCACCTGGCCCGACTTCCCCGGCCATGCCCTGCGCAAGGATTTCCCCCTCGATGGCGGCGATCCCTTCTGCATGGAAGGCTGCACCGCGCCCTACAACAACGGCGAACGGAACTAGGAGGCGATGACCATGGATTCCATCGCCCTTTCCCGGCAGATGCTCGACGGCGATCGCATGATCGTCAACATGGGGCCCTCGCACCCCACCACCCACGGGACCCTTCGCATCGTGCTGGAGCTTGAGGGCGAGACAATCGTCAGAGCCACGCCGGAGATGGGCTACCTCCACCGTGGCGTCGAGAAGCTGGGCGAAAACCTGAGCTACCAGCAGTTCATACCGCTCACCGACCGCCTGAACTACTGCAGCGCCATCATGAACAACGTGGGCTACACCACGGCGGTGGAAAAGCTCCTGGACATTCAGATTCCAAAGCGCGCCGAGCACATCCGGGTGCTCATGTCCGAGCTGTCCCGCGTGGCCGACCACATCGTATGCGTGGGCGTGAACGCCGTGGACATAGGCGCCTTCACGGCCTTCCTTTATCTCTTCAAGCAGCGCGAGACGGCCTACGACCTCTTCGAGATGGCAGCGGGCCAGCGTCTGCACACCAGCTTCACCCGCATTGGCGGCGTCTTCCGCGACCTCCCCGAAGGCTTCGTGCCCCTCGCCGAGCGCTTCCTGGTGGAATGCTCGGAATCCATTGATGAGTTGGAGCGCCTGCTGACGAGGAATCCCATCTGGCATGACCGCACCAAGGGCATCGGCGTGATCAGCGCCGAGGATGCCGTGAACTGGGGCTACACCGGCCCCAGCCTTCGTGCCGCGGGAGTGCCGCAGGACCTCCGCAAGGCCCAGCCCTACCTCGGCTACGAGACCTACGACTTCGACATCCCCGTGGGCACCACCGGCGACGTGTTTGACCGCTACCTGGTCCGCGTGGAGGAGATGCGCCAGAGCCTCCGCATCATCCGGCAGGTGCTGGACCGCCTCGAACCGGGCTCGGTCATGGTGGACGATCCCAAGGTGGCCCTGCCGCCTAAGGAGAAGGTCTACACCCGGATGGAAAGCCTCATCCACCACTTCAAGCTCATCATGCACGGCATGGACATGCCCGTGGGCGAGGTCTACAGCGCCACCGAGGCCGCCAACGGCGAGTTGGGCTTCTACATCGTGAGCGATGGCGGCAAGAACCCCTACCGCATCCGGGTCCGCCCCCCCTGCCTCCCAATCTTCAGCAGCTTCGAGGACCAGGTGAAGGGCGGCCTCATCGCTGATGCAGTTGCGGTGCTGGGCGCCATGAACATCATCGCGGGTGAATTGGATCGCTGAGGTCCCGGTTGGGGCGATTCGCATTCCCGGCCATCGGAGGCCCCGCATGGGGCCTCCTCCCGTTTCGCCTGCGGCTCAACGGGGCCGGGACATCGCCGATGCCGTGGCAGTGCTTGGCGCCATGAATATCATTGCGGGTGAGCTGGACCGTTGAGGCGCCAAGCAATGCCTCCGGGCGCAGCCCGGTGCCGGGCTGGGGGCTATGAGGCCGAAGCAGAGAGGCTCCGACTCCGCGAGCGTGCGAGCGGGAGGGCCGAGTCGGAATCATTGCAGGTGAACTGGATCGATAAAGCCGTCCGGGGACATTGGAGATGTTCATGCGACTTGCCGAAGAAGCCCGCATCCAACGGATCGTCGACCGTTTCCTAGACACGACGGTGGTCCCGGTTGAAATGATCCGAGTACGTCTGTCCGACGGGAGGGTCATGGCCCGCCGAAGTGGTCCAGCCTCCGGAAATGCGCGATGATTGAAAAAAGACCACATGATCTGTAAATGTCAAAGGTAAACTGCCTCAAAAATCATGGGGAGGTCCGCATGGCTATCAGGGTCCTGAGGCTGGTCGCAGGGTGCGTCCTGGCACCCTCCCTCGCGGTCCCGGCATTGGCTGATGACTGCCGCGCGGAATACAAAAGGAAGATCGATCACCTCGAAAACCAGCTCGCGAATAAGCGTGTCGCGAACTCCTTGACGGTGAAGAGCGGCGGCGCTGCAGCTATGCAACCACTCCGGTCCACTCACTGACAGCCTCAGCCCCTCAGAGAAAGGAAGAAGATATGTCGCACCTCAAGGTTCTACCGGGCGCCCGAGCCAACATGCTGTTGGCTGGAGCAAGAGTCGTGGTGACCCTCCTGATGGTCAACGCCGTCACACTCCAGGCCGAAGACAAGGAGAAAGAGAAGGAGAAGAGCAAGAAACATGAAACGGAACGCCCCGCCCCCAAGGCGGAGGCGAAACCCGCCCCTGCCCCGAGACCGCAGGCCAAGCCTCAGGACGCGTCGCCCGCCGCAAAACCGCAGCCACCGTCGCGGCCCGCAGGACCGGAACACCCGCGTCCGGTTGCACCTCAACAAACGGTGGCCCCAGCAGGCCGTCCGGATGTGCCTTCCCACCCGATGCCCTCTCCGGGTGTGTCACCAGTCCGTCCTGGGGCCGCTCCGGTCCAGCCTCCACCCACCCCGCCAACCACCGCCGGGCGTCCAGGCGTTCCAGCGACACCCACGCCGACCGGGCCGGCCACACATGTCCCCTCGCCAGCGCAGGGCCAGGCACCCACCACCCCAGCGGCATCCGGCCGCCCTGGTACCGCCCATGTTGCGCCCGGTCGCCCGGACCAGCATGGAAGTCCAGCCGGACGAGTCGAACCGTCTCCTTCCGCCACCGCCCCTACCGCTCGACCGGGCGAACATGTTCCCCCACCCGCCCGACCTGTCGACCGGCGTGGTCCAGATAGACAGGTGGTCCGTACGCAGAACGGCGGTGAAATCCACCGGACGCCGACGGGGGCCATCCGCGAGGTGCGCACGCCCAGCGGAGCCATCATCCACCATGCCCCGAGCGGGGTCCGGCATGTCGAGGTGGTCCGCCCCGGCGGACGCTTCATCGTGGCCAACGCGACCGGGCGCTCGGGTTATATCCAAAGGCCATTGGTATCGCACGGGCACGCCTTCGTACAGCGGACCTTC
>CAIXHJ010000448.1 GCA_903919165.1 uncultured Holophagaceae bacterium | reverse complement strand
TTTTCAAGCAGCAGACGGCATACGAGATGGAATCTCGTGATTGGAGTTCAGACGTGTGCTTTCCGATCTGTGGCCAGGCCAGGAACCGCTGATAGAAGCGCAGCACCGAGGTCGGATCGGCCTTCTGGGCGGCGACGGAGCGATCCAGATGTCCCGGGGACATGGGCAGCCAGGGCTCCACCTGCGAGAAACTGCCGTGGGGCCGTTCGGCCGTCCAAGGCATGGGCGTGCGGCAGCCGTCCCGCCCCTTGTAGTCGGGCCAAAAGGTGATGCCATAGGGGTCGATGAGCCGGTCGAAGGGCACCTCACCCTCGGGGAGGCCCAGCTCTTCGCCCTGGTAAGTGCAGAAGCTTCCCCGGAGGGAACCCAGCACCGCCACCAGCAGTTTGGCGAAGGCGGGGTCGTCCACGCCCTTGCCCCAGCGGGTGACCACGCGAACGCAGTCATGGTTGGACAGGGACCAGCAGCCCCAGCCGCCGCCACGGCGAATGTGCCGTTCGAACTCCTGCACCACGGAGCGGATCCGGGCGGCGCTGAACTCTTCGGTGAAGAGGCTGAAGCCGTAGGCCATGTGCAGCTTGTCGCCGTCGGCCGTGTACTGCGCCATGGTGGCCAGGGCGCCCTCGTCGCCAATCTCGCCCACACCCATGGCGCCGAATTCATTCATGAGCGCCCGCAGGCGCTTAAGGAAGGCCAGGTTTTCCGGGCGGCTCTTGTCGTAGCGGTGGATCTGGCAGCCGTAAGGATTGCCTTCCCGGACCGTGGACAGTTCCAGGTTCTTCATCCGCGCCGCCGGGTTGTTGCGGAGCTTCTTGTCGTGGAAATGGAAGTTGCAGGCGTCGAAGCGGAAGCCGTCCACGCCGCGCTCCATCCAGAACCGAACTTCCTCGAGCAACTGCGCCTGCACGGGCTCGTGATGGAAATTCAGGTCGGGCTGGGATTCCAGGAAGTTGTGGAGGTAGTACTGGCGCCGCCGGGGCTCCCAAGACCAGGCGGAACCGCCGAAGACGGACTGCCAGTTGTTGGGCGGCGTGCCATCCGGTCGCGCCAGGGCCCACACGTACCAGTCGGCCTTGGGATTGGTCCGGTTGGTGCGGCTTTCCTTGAACCAGGCATGCTGGTCGGAGGAGTGGGAGAGCACCTGATCGATGATCACCTTCAGGCCCAACCGGTGGGCCTCGGCCATCAGGCGATCGAAATCCGCCAGGGTGCCGAAGGTGGGGTCCACATCCCGATAATTCGAGACGTCATACCCGAAGTCCTTCATGGGCGAGGTGAAGAAGGGGGAGATCCAGATGGCGTCCACCCCCAGGTCCGCCACATGGGATAGATGGGCCGTGATGCCCGGCAGATCACCCACGCCGTCCCCGTTGGTGTCCTGGAAACTCCGGGGGTAGATCTGGTAGATGGCCGCGCCGCGCCACCAGTCGGCAATCATGCGGGGAGCCCCTGCCCCCAGGGCGGGCATCGAATGGGTTCCTCTGGCGGGCTGGTTAAGCGACATGGTTGGAGGTCCAGAAGGCAGGCTGGCGTATGGCTCCGGAGCGCCGAAAAAGGTGTCGAAACTGCTTTGTAACCGGTTACACGTTTGGGTTCCGCAGAGAGCGTCTGCCTTGTTCGGGCGGTCAATGGCGAAGGCGGGGGATCGTGTTGCCTGATGAATGTAAACGGTTACAAGAAAGTCGCTGGTATGGTCAACCCGTGTCACAGGCCTGTCAAGAAAGGAATTCAAGATTTCATGAACTTTTTTACAAGTTGCATTAAGTATTTTATTTTACGTAACTTGGAACTTACGAATTCGGACCGCCCGCCCCTTTTGCCTTAAAGATGATCTGAGGACCCGGTGCAAGGAAGCTTCGTGAACGTGGGTCAGCTTCTCCGGAGGGCACCGGCCAGGGTTGAATGATCGCCGCCGGGGCTCATTCCCCTTCCAGGAAGGGACCTTTTGTGAATGCAAGGATTGACAGTCCTGTGCTGGGCGCCGCCTCCACCTCACCCCTGCGCCCTGGGACATCAATGGATCCACGCAGCAGCGGTTCATTGACGTCCCGGGCACCAAACGGTATTCATGGGGAGGCGTTTCCTGCTCCCGCCTCCTCTTTTCGCGGCTAAACCATGAAGATCACCATCGGCGAGATTGCGCGTCAAGCCGGTGTTTCTACGGGCACGGTGAGCCGCGTCATCAACGGCAAACCCACAGTCGCCTCAGAAACCCGAGCCACCGTACTCGCCGTGATGAAGAAGCTCGGTTACGAACCTGATCCCGTCGCCCGGGAGCTGTCGCGGCGGACCAAACACACTCTCGGCATTTGGGTGGGTGCGGGCGAGAACCGGCTGTCGCCCTACTTCAGCGTCATCTGGCGCGCCCTTCTTCACGAAATGCAGTTGCACGCCACCCAGTTCGTGGAACTGCCCGTGGACATCACTCCGGTTCGGCGGCGCATGGATGCGGTGTTGATGTTCCACTGCGCGAACATCGATCAGCGATTGGCCACCCTCTGGCGACGGGGCGTGCCCGGCGCGCTCATCGGCCATCACCCAGGCGTATCGTGTGTGGCCCCGGACGACCTGGGTGGCGGTCGCCTCGCCGCGGCCCGGTTGCTCTCCCTGGGCCACCGGGACCTGCTGCACCTCACCGTGGGGGACGAACACCAGTGGGCCGTGGATCGCGCCGCTGGATTCATGGCCTCCATCGCCGAAAGCGCGGGCGCTTCCCTGGCACCCGTCATCCTGCGCGGCGGTGGATCCGTGCTCGGCGGATACCGCCTCATGCGCGACGCCTGGCAACAGGGGCACAGGCCCACGGGAATCTTCTGCGCCACGGACGAAATGGCCGTAGGCGCTCTGGGGGCTCTGGCCGATCTCGGCGTATCCGTGCCCAGCCAGGTGTCCGTGCTGGGTTTCGATGGACTGGTGGACCTCTATCCAGGCCTGGCCTCCGTGGCCCAGGACATCCCCGCCATCGCGCATGAAGCGATTACGCTGGCCCTCGGCGCCATCGAGCACGACACCATCCGGCATTCCGTCGTCCCCGTGAAGATCGTGGAGGGAACCACCATGGGGCCTGCGCCTCGGAAGGCCTGAAGGCATCCTCCGCCATGATTGGAGCCGCACGGATCGGGTAGATCGGATCCGGGAGGTCAGAGCGTCTTGAGGATGGCCTCGCGCATTTTCTGATATTCGGCTTCGCTGAGGAGATTCTCCTCGCGGAGGCGCTTGAGGGCCTTGAGCCGCTGGGTCTGGGCTTCGTAGAAGGCCGGGTCCCGGTTCGCAGCTGGCGCCTGAGGGGCCGCTGTCACTGCCTCGGCCGGGGCTGGGGCCGGAGTGGGCACCACCACGGGGACCGACGTCAGTGGAAGGACCAGCCAATCGTTGCGAAGCGGTGTGGCACCCGCAGCCCGGAGGTTGGTGGCGGAGGCCACTGTCCGCGATCCGTAGGCAAAGGTGGGCAGGGTGCTGTCCGCCAGATAGCGGTCCATGAAATCCAGCCGGGCGTCGTGGATGATCAGGTTGAGTGCGCCCTCGCGCACGAAGAGGCGTGCCAAGAGGCCCTGGGGCTGGTCCATGAAGAGTCCGCCCCGCCGGTGAGTACTGAGAAGGATGAGGTCGTCGCCGGGCCTGGCCAGGGAAAGGGCCTCCATCAGGGCCTTGGTGAGACCTGCCAGTTCGTCCTGGGCGAAGAGGGGGATGTCCCGGCCCTCCACGGAGGCCTGGACCGGGCCGAGCGCGGCCGCGAGAGCCGCCTCGCTGAGTTTGGCCGGGTGGGCGTTGGATGGCGCACCGGGTTCGGCGGGGACGAGCTTCACCCAGGTGAAACTGCCGAGTTTCCACTGTGTCCGGCCCGGTTCCGGGGCACTGGCCGCGATCGGAGCCAGAGCCAACAACAGCGCCATCCTCCGCATCCATCCCCCGTGTCGCATGTCATTCCTCCCGGTCCTTGCCCCAAGGATAGCCAGAACATCGATCAAGCACGGCCAGCTTCCGCTCGCGGGTGCTCTCGGACCAGGAGCCTCTCCCCAAACCCCGGCCGGATGTGCCGCCTCAGCGTGGAGGACGATCCAGATTCTCAGGACACCACACCGGTCAATCCATTTCGAGGAAATGGAGATCCTGCGCGTGGGTCTCCTCCCTGCCCCAGAGGCTCAGGGCCGCGACGGCGATGCAGCACAATCCGATGAAGGGCGCGGCTGGTGAGCAGCATCAGACAAGGCGGAGATAAAGGACCTGTGGAATCATCCCTTCAGGCGGAAGGACCACGAGCAGTAGGCGTTGGCCGGGGCATCGGGTGGACAGTGCCGGCATGCCACTTCGATGCGGGAATCCACCGCCTGGGCGAAGGCCTTGAACTCCACCTCCCCCACGGGACGGCAGGGGAAGTCCGGCAGACCCTTGCGGCGCCGGGTCTCCTGGACCCGGCAACGGTCCATGACGAAGGTCAGTTCCCGGCCATCACTGGACCACTCGGCATGCTGGTCGTTGATGAGGGCGTACATGCGGTGATCCAGGGCCTTGGCCAGGGCTTCCAGACCGCCATCTTTCGGCAAACCGAGGAACTCGATGATCCTCCGGGCTTCGGCCTCGGCAAACCGCTGCCAGGATCGGGCGTCCAGGTCCATCGCCACATCCATTCCAAGCTGCTCTTCGGCCGCCAGGAACCAGCAGCCATCATGGGCCAGCCAATTCTTGGCGAACATCTCCAGCGCTTTCAACAGCCCTTCCCGATCCATGGCTTCATAGGGATTCATTGCCTGTTCTCCGATTCGGAAAAGCTACAGTCCTGGGGGCTTCAGACGGAGGACGCTCCCTGCCCCCGCTTCCTCCAGTAGCGGGCCAGTCCGTAGACGCTCATGAAGGCGGGATCAGCGGTTTCGTAGTCCTGGATCGTAGACTCCGGCAGCCCATGCTCCGCGAGGAGATCGTGCATGAACGTCTGGAAGGGAGGCACCATGCCCTCCTCGGTTCCACCTGCATCCATCTGGTCGCGCACCCAGGCCGCGATCCGGTGGAGGTTCTCCTCCAGAGAGTCGAAGTGGGCCGTCGCATCGACCTTGATGCCGAAGTGGGTGGGATAGATGTAAGTGGGTGCCGCAGCCCTCATGCGGGCGATGGAATCTGCCCAGGCTTCAAGGTCGATGTCGGGCGCTGGACAGGGCGGGATCACCGGCCCAGGGCCGAGGCGGATGCCGCCCACGTCTCCCGTGAAGAGGCCATCCTCCAAGCGGTAGGTGATGTGGTGGACGGCGTGCCCCGGCGTGTGGATGGCCTGCAGGCCGAGGCTCCCGAAACGCACCACCTGGCCATCCTCCAGGGGCGTGATCTGCTCCGGGGCGATGGGTTCCAGGCGGCCCCAGAGCCGTTCCATGTCCTCCCGGTAGATGCGCCGGGCGGACCCGAGCAGTTTGCCCGGATCGGCGAGGTGGGGAGCGCCGATGGGATGGACATAGATCCGCGCACCATGGCGGGCCAGCTGCCAGGCTGCCCCGCTGTGGTCCAGGTGGATGTGGGTGACGAACACGTGGCGGATCTCCTCCAGCGCGAAGCCCTGGTCGTTCACCGCCGCTTCGAGGGTGCTATAGAGCGACTCCGGCCCCGTCTCCACGAGTACCGGGCCTTCGGAGGTGCGCACCAGAAAGGCCCCGACGGTGCCTGCGGTCTGGAAGTGCAGGTCCAGCACCGTGACGGGTCCCTGGGATCCAAGCTCGGCCATATCAAATCGTCCCTGTTCCCCAAGAATGTTCGATTCCCTGCATGGTAACTCCTCACGACCTCGGGCTGCTCGTGGCCAGTCCGACCAGGTCCAAGGCCTGTTCGAGATCCGCGAGGATGTCGGCCAGATCCTCGATGCCCACCGATATCCGGACCAGGCCATCCGTGATGCCTGCGGCAATACGGTCCTTCCGGGCCATGCCGGCATGGGTCATGGAGGCCGGGTGGCTGATGAGGGTTTCGACGCCCCCCAGGGACACGGC
>CAIXHJ010000447.1 GCA_903919165.1 uncultured Holophagaceae bacterium | reverse complement strand
GGGCGGTGCACGGTCTGGCCATCCATGGGCCTTCCCAGGCAGTCCAGGCCCACCAGGCCCACCACCAGGTCGGTGCCGTGGGGGATGACCGGTTCATGGGCGGCGGGAGCCTTGACCGGCAGCCGCTTGGAGCCATCCGCTTCCACCAGGATGAGATCCCAGGACGCGCGCAGCGCCGGGATCCAGGAAGGGTGGATGCCCCTGAGCTTTCCGGGCGACTCGGCCGGTCGGGAGAGGAGCACCGTCAGTCCTGGACGGGCCTCGGGGAGCGTCGCGGGCTTTGAAAGGAACTCCATGTCCGGCCGCAGGACCAGGTCGAAGGCCGGCCTGGAGGGTTCTCTTCGCGGATCCATCATATGGGTCGTGGCAGTGACCAGGACACGGAGTCCTTGTCCCTCCATGTCCCTGGCCAGTCCGAACAGGGCGCTGGTCTTGCCTCCCGCACCCACGAAAGCGATGACGCCCTTGCCCCCCGGGAGCAGGGGAAGCAGGGCCGTGGCCAGGTTCACAGGCTCTGGCGCCGGGCCTTCCGGGCCCCATGGACGGCCTCGAGGCATTCGGATTTCCTCCTCGCAGCGATGAGTTCGGCGGCAATGGCCACAGCCAATTCCTCGGGAGTCTCCGCTCCGATATCGAAGCCGATGGGCGCCCGGAGGGCCTCCACCTTCAGCGGATCGGAACCCTCCGCCGCCAGCTGGTCCAGGACGAGCAGGATTTTGCGGAGGCTGCCCATGAGACCGGCGTAGCGGTGCGGCTGCCGGAGCACGCCCCGGACACACTCCAGATCGTTCAGATGACCCCGGGTGACGATCACGACATAGGTGGAGGGGTCGAAGGGGAAGCTCGCCAGGATCTCGGAGTAGGCGCCGCCCAGCGTGTCCACGCCCGCCGGGAACCGGCCTGGCTCCAGGAAGGCGGGCCGGTCGTCGCCGACGGTGACCTTGAAGCCGAGGCCCGGAGCCAGCGCGGCCAAGGCGCAGCCCACGTGGCCTCCGCCCAGGATCAGGAGCTTGTCTTCCGGGAACAAAGGGTCGTACAGGAGGCCTGCGTCCTCCACCAGGACCGGGTGTCCGGATGCCAGGGCCTGGCGCGCGAACTGGAGGTCTGCGTCCTGCAGAGAACCCTCGGCCCATCTGCCGTCGCCATCCAGAAGGGCGGTCTCGCCAGTTTCCAGGCGCTTGACCAGGAGGGCGGGGTTCCCTTCCCGGAGGAGTTTCAGGGCGCCCTGGTAAGGCGCCCTGGACCCCAGGTGTTCCACTAGCACCCGGCTGATTCCCCCACAGACCATGGCGGGACCTTCCAAATCCAGCCCCTGCATGTCGAGCTCAAGGATGGCAGGGCGTCCGCCGCCTAGCAGGTCCGCGCAGGCTGCCAGGACCAGCGCCTCGCCCTTGCCGCCGCCCACCGACCCCAGAAGGCGGCCTTCCCGGCCTGCGAGCATCCTGGAGCCTGCATGACGCGGAGCGGACCCCCTGACCCGCATGACTGTGCAGAGCACGAGATCCGCCGGGTTTGTCGCGATGGCCTGGAGGATCCTGAGGCTCATCCCTTCTTCCGGGAATAGGGGGTGCCCGCCAGGGGAAGTGCCGTGCGGAACTGCCCATCGCGGTAGAAGTAGGCGCCCGCCACGGCGGGTGCGGTCGGGATGGAGACGATCTCGCCAAGGCCCTTGGCGCCAAAGGCCAGTGGGTCGGAATTCTTCTCGACGATGATGGGCTCGATGGGAGGTACCTGTGTGGCCTTGAAGAGGCCCAGGGTGCCGTATTTCACCTGGGGTTCACCGTCCTTGAGGGGGAAGTCCTCGGTGAGCGCGTAGCCCAGTGCCATCACCACGCCGCCTTCGATCTGGGCCTCCACCTGATTGGGATTGATGGCTTTCCCGACATCGTGGGCGGCCACGACTTTCTCCAGCCTGCCATCCGCGTCCAGGAGGACTACCTGGGTGGCATAGGAGTAGGCCACATGGCTCACGGGGTTGGGCTTGTCCGAGCCCATGGGATCGGTGACGCCGGAATATTCGCGGTAGTACTCGCGCCCTTCCAGTTCCACCAGACTGTGACTTTCCAGGTCCTTCCCGAGGTCCGTGGCTGCCAGGCGGGCGGCCTCGCCGTTGAAGACGGTCTGGCGCGAGGCGGTCGTGGTGCCGCCGTTGGGGGAGGTGGACGTGTCAGGGACGGACACCTCGATCTGGCCCCAGGAGAGGCCGGAGGCATTGGCCACGAACTGCATGAGCACC
The DNA here is from genome assembly GCA_903919165.1 of uncultured Holophagaceae bacterium. Lineage (GTDB taxonomy): Bacteria > Acidobacteriota > Holophagae > Holophagales > Holophagaceae > Geothrix. Next base: position 332 of record CAIXHJ010000447.1, on the reverse strand, counting down.
GAGGCCAGACCCTGGCCGACGCAGGCGGCGCTGGTATAGATGACGGCCTTGCCGCCCTGCACGCGGATCCTCACGCGCCCCACGTCCGAAAGCCCCACACCGATGCCGGCGTTCTTCATGGCGCAGGCCACGCCCGCATCGGGACGGGCCTCGCAGAGTTCCTTCACGGCCAACAGGGTCTCCTTGAGGGCCGTACCCGGATCCGCGATCTGGCCGTTGGGGAGCACGTCCCCGGGTTCCACCGCGTTCTGGTAGCGGATCTCCCAGGGGCTGAGGCCCACCTCCTTGGCCAGGAGGGTGACGCAGGATTCCATGGCGAAGCAGGACTGAGT
>CAIXHJ010000446.1 GCA_903919165.1 uncultured Holophagaceae bacterium | reverse complement strand
GGCACTATCGACGAGGAGCTTGACGCAGTATTGCGCCGGGCGCCGCCCCTTGCCCTCCGGGACGGGGCCAGCCGCACCCCTGGCTGCGTTGCCGGCCTTGGCTCGGGCCTGCAGCCCTCGGAGCTCTGCCCCCGCCATCGGCTGCGCCGATGCGGCCCTATTCGCTGCGCGAATGGTGAATGATGTCCTGCATCGCCCTGCGGCCGCCGCCTTCTCGGTATCGCCTGCGGCGATACGCGAGACAAACAGACATCTGCCATGGGCGCGGCTGGCCGACGTCGCGGCCCGCATCCACTCTGAATACAGGCCCTGACATGGCCATCCGGGCCGCCAGGTGGAGATGGAGCCGCGCGGCAGGGGAGCGCTTGATCCTGGTGCTCCTCTGGTTGGGCCACGGCATCTGGGTGTTTCTCGGCCCAAACCCTGGTCGCCATTGGGCCCCCCTGGCAGATGCATTGTCCCGTCCCTCCCAGGGACTGGCCTCGCGCTGGGAGGGCTGGCGCGCCGCCCGCCGGGATTCGGGGCGGAGCCTCGCCGAGACCCGTGCCCTAAACATCCGACTGTCGGCGGAACTGGCCCAGCTGAGGACCCAGGCCGCCCAGGAGGCCCCCCGGCTGGCCGAGGCGGATGGAGCGGTTCGACTTCTCGGATTGAAACAACAGATCCCGCTCGACCTCAAAGCCGCCCGGGTGATCTTCAGCACGCGCCCAGCGGCCTTCGGTGGCCTGATTCTCGATCGGGGAGCAGACATCGGTCTTGTGCCTGATCAGGGCGTGCTGGTGCCCGAGGGCATCGTGGGCCGGCTTTGGTCCGTCAACAGCACCCAATCCAAGGTACTGCCGGCGGACGCACCTAACGCCTCCGTGGCCGTGATGCTCCTGCGTAGCCGGGCGACCGGTGTACTCCAGGGCCTGGGTTCAGGCCGGGCCCTCATCCGCTACTTGAGCAACCAGGAGGTGGTGCAGGTGGGCGAGGCGGTCTTGACCAGCGGCCTGGACCGGGTCTTTCCGCGGGGGCTGCTCGTGGGCTATGTGGCCGAAGTGGCCCAGGGCGACCTCGAACTCCAGGTGATCGTCAACCTGTCGGCGCCCCTGGACCGGGTGAGCACCGTGCTGCTGCTGCCCTCCCAGCCTCCCCTGGAAGTACAGCCGCCCTTCCTCGTGACCGAACAGAAACCGCAGCGGAAACGGGGGGCGCCATGAGGCTTCCCGCGCCGTCCTCCATCCGGCAGAACCTGCTGTGCGCCGCCGCCCTGGGGTTGATATTCCTCAGCGCGCCGTTCCCGCAAGTCCAGATCGTAGTTCACGCTGTGCTGGTGCTAGCCCTGGCGCCCCGTCCCGGAACCCCCCTGGTTGGTGCTCTGTGGGCCTTGGCGGCGGGCTGGGCACTGGAAGGGTCCCTGTCCTTCCTTCCCCACCTGGGCGGGACCGCCTGGGCGGACATGACCATGACCCTGGTTGTGGGATGGATGGCTGGTCGCTGGCCGCCGGAGAGCCTGAAGGGCTGGCTGACCCGCCTCGCGGCATTCACGCTTCTTCATGCCCTGGTGGTGCATGGTGCGGTGCGCTTGGCGACCCTGCCGCATCCCTGGGGTTGGGGCTGGTTCTGGACCCTGCTGAGCGTCCCGCTCTGGGGCTGGCTCACCTGGCGGCTGCTCCGCGCAGGCGCCGGGTCCGGGCGGCGCTGAGCCATGGATCCGCGGCAGCGTTCCCTCCTGAGCCGGAGGCTCGGGACCTTCCAGGTGATGGCCTGGGGCCTGGTGGCCCTGCTGGTCGTCGTCTACGGCTGGCTGCAACTGGTCCGGCACGGGGAGTTCCAGCAGCTTGCCGCGCAACAGGCCGTGAAGGTGCGCCCCATTCCCGCGCCGCGGGGCCTGATCCTGGACCGGAACGGGAATCGGCTGGTGGACAACCGCCGGGCTCTGCATCTGGTCATCCAGCGGGAAGACCTTCCCGCGAAACCCGACGTGATCACGTCGCTCGCCGAGGCTCTGGGGGTGGATTCCGCCGCTTTGGCGAGGAAGATCCAGAGCTATCGTCTCGCCGGCAAGGGACGTCCCTTGGTGCTGAAGGAGAACCTGGACGAGGCCGCCGTCGCCATCGCCGAGCGGGTCCGGGCAAGGTTTTCCTTCCTCGGGGTGGAGGTCGCCCCCCGGAGGGTCTATCTCGGGGATGAACTGGCGGGTCACGTGCTCGGCTACGTGGGTGAAGTGGACGAGGAACTGATGAAGGCCAAGCCAGGCGTTTTCCACCTGGGTGAGACCATCGGCAAGGAGGGCTTCGAGGCCAGCGGCAACGAGAAGCTCAAGGGCGTGGACGGCCAGAAGCGCATCCTGGTGGACCAGCTGGGTACCGAGGTCGCCAACTTCGGGCAGGTGGACGCCGTGGCCGGCCGCAGTCTCTTCCTCACCCTTGATGCGGGCCTGCAGAAGGTGGCCCAGGACGCTCTCGGCCAGGAGGCCGGAGCTGTGGTGGTGCTGGACCTGCGGGATGGCGGCGTGCTGGCGATGTACTCCAGCCCTTCGTACGATCCGAATCTCTTCCTGAACCGGCTCAGCCAGGACATGGTCGACCGCTACCTGGCCAACAACCTGACCCGGCCCATGGTGAACCGGCCCATCCAGGGCATCTACGCGCCGGGCTCCACCTTCAAGCTGCTGATTGCCCTCGCGGCCCTCGAGAAAGGCGTCATCACGCCGCAGACACAGATCTACTGTCCGGGAAGGAAGAACTTCTACGGCCGCGATTTCCGCTGCGACAAGCCCACGGGCCATGGCAGCCTACAGTTGGTGCAGGCCATCGCCCAGAGCTGTGACGTCTACTTCTACGAGGTGGCCTCCCGCCTGGACATCGACGACATCTATGCGACGGCGGAGAAGTACGGCCTCACGGAGCGCACGGGCATCGACCTGCCCCAGGAGAAACGCTCCCGCATTCCCAGCCGGGCCTGGAAGCGGAAGGCCTCGCCCCGGGATCCGAAGTGGTACGGGGGCGAGACCATCAGCGTGGGCATCGGTCAGGGCGCCGTGGGCGTGACGCCGATGGGATTGGCGAGGTTCTACGCTCTGCTGGCCACCCGGGGGAAGCTGCTCACGCCACATCTGTTCTATGGCTTCCGCGGCGACCAGCAGAGTGAACTCGAGCCCGCGCCGGTCCCGCCATTCCAGGATACGGGACTGGACCCACGGAACTGGGCGATCCTGGATGAAGGCCTGTACGAGGTGGTGAAGGGCGGCACTGCCGTGGCCTCGGCCCTCAAGGAGATCACCATGGTCGGCAAGACGGGCACCGCGCAGGTCGCCACCTTCGTCGACAGGTCCCACTACGCCCGCCAGGCGAAAAACCTGAAGGACCACGCGCTGTTCGCGGGCTATGCCCCGCGGGAGAAGCCCCAGATCGCCTTCGCGGTGGTGGTGGAGAACGCCGGATTCGGCGCGAGCTCTGCCGCGCCCGTCGCGAAGAAGCTGGTGCAGTACTGGTTCCTGGACCGCCTGGCGAATCCGCTGCCCCCGCCCCGAGGGAAGCTGGTGGATCCCTTCGCGCCCCAGCAGCCGGAGGCACCGGAATGAGGGAACGCTTCCGGGCCCTGGATCCACGCCTGCTCTGGGTGCTCCTGGCGCTCATCGCCCTGGGGACGCTCACACTCTACTCCGCCAGTCGCAACACGCCGCAGGCGGGGATCTGGCTCAAGCAGACCCTCTGGAACCTGCTGGGCATGCTCCTGATGCTCCTGTTGGCCACCAGGGATCCCCGGCGCATCTTCCGCTACAGCTTTCCCGCCTACCTGATCGGCCTAGCGGCCCTGGCCGCGGTGCTGGTGGTGGGGAGGAAGATCGGGGGCTCCACCCGGTGGTTCGTGATCGCCGGCCAGACTTTCCAGCCTTCGGAGCTGATGAAGTGGGTGACGCTGCTGTACGTGTCCCACCGCCTGGGCTCGCGGAATGCCGACGCGGTGGGCCGCCTGGAACTATTCGGGGCCGTGGGCCTGGTGGTGTTCCCCATGCTGCTCATCCAGCGGCAGCCGGACCTGGGCATGGCCCTCAGCTTCCTGCCCATCCTGCTCATCATCCCGCTGATGAAGGGGCTGCGCGCGCGCTGGGTAGCGGCGCTACTGCTGCTGGTCGGCGTCGGTGGCTTCGGAGCCTGGAAATTCGTCCTAAAGCCCTACCAGAAACAGCGGGTGATGATCTTCCTGGATCCTTCCGCCGACCTCCAGGGGAAGGGCTACCAGGTGAACCAGAGCCGCATCGCCATCGGTTCCGGCGGGCTCATCGGGAAGGGTTTCACCAGCGGTTCCCAGACCCAGCTGAACTTCCTGCCGGTGAAGACCACGGATTTCGCCTTCAGTGTGTGGGCCGAGGAACGTGGCTTTCTCGGCGTCCTTCTGGCCTTGGGGCTCTTTGGGCTGCTGCTGAGCCGCATCCTGGATGCCGCTCGGGCAGCCCACACGAATGCTGAGGCCTATTTCTGCGCCGGTGCCGCGGGGATTTTCGCGCTGCATCTACTGGTGAATGTGGGCATGGTGGCTGGCGCGCTGCCGAACAAGGGCATGGTGTTGCCCTTCTTCAGCGCGGGGGGCAGCAGTACCCTAAGTTTCTTCCTGGCCCTGGGCCTCATCATGGGCATCCTGCATCGATCCAGAGTGAAATGAGGGCGGGGGTGAGATGAAGGACCTGCGTACTCGGATGATGGAACTGGCGAACCAGGTGCGGTTGCACCGCCACCGCTACTATGTGCTGGACCAGCCCACCGTGTCGGACGCCGAGTACGATGCGCTGGAGCGGGGGCTGCGGGACCTGGAAGCCGCGCATCCCGAGCTGGCGGACCCGAACAGCCCAACCCTGCGAGTGGGCGCTCCGCCCGTGGACGCCTTCGAGAAGCGGCGTCATACGGTGCCCATGCTCAGCCTCGACAACGCCTATTCGGAAACTGAATTGCGCGAGTGGGAAGTGAAATGGCGCAAACTCGCACCAGAGGCCGAACCCCGATATGCCGCCGAGCTCAAGGTGGATGGACTGTCCCTGTCGCTGATCTACGAAGGCCGACAGCTCGTGGAGGCCATTACACGGGGCGATGGCGAGACCGGCGAGCGGGTGACGGAGAATGCACGGACCATCGCGGATATCCCACTGGTGCTGCCGGGAGATGCGCCGCAGCGCTTGGAGGTTCGCGGCGAGGCCTTTCTTTCCCGCAAGCGTTGGGAGGAATTGAACCGCCAGCGGGATGCCCGCGGAGAGCCCCATTTCGCCAATCCCCGCAACGCCGCCAGCGGCACCATGAAGCTGCTGGACAGCCGGGAGGTCGCGGCCCGGGGTCTGTCCTTTTTGCCCTGGCAGGTCATGTGGGACGAAGGAGTTGGCGAGAATCACGCTAGGTCCATGGCCCTCCTGGGAACCTGGGGTTTTGGCGTGATACCTGCCCATGGAGAAGGCGATCTGGAGGCGGTGTTGGCCTTCATCGACCGGCAAGCTGAGGGCCGGCTCAGCCTGCCCTTCGATACGGATGGCGTGGTGCTGAAGCTCCTCGACCCGGACCTGCAGCAGCGCCTGGGCGCCACGGACCGGGTACCTCGCTGGGCCATCGCGTACAAATACCCGGCGACGCAGGTGACGACGACGGTGTTGGGCATCACCTGGCAAGTGGGCCGCAGCGGCAAGCTCACACCCGTGGCGGAACTGGAGGCGGTGGAGGTGGCGGGATCCACGGTGCGCCGGGCGACGCTGCACAATGCCGACGAGCTGGCCCGACTCGGACTGAAGGTGGGCCATCGCGTGTTCATCGAGAAGGGCGGCGAGGTGATTCCCAAGGTCGTTGCCCTGGTGCCTGGCGAGGAGGGTCGGGAGCTGCCAGCCACGGTCATCCCGGGAACCTGTCCGGAGTGTTCTGGCGAGGTCGGCAAGACGGAGGATGGCGAAGTGGCCATCCGCTGTCTCAACCCCGAATGCCCCGCCAAGCTGGTGGCGAGGCTGCTGCACTTCGGAGGGCGGTCCGCGCTGGACATCGAAGGTCTGGGCGAGGCGCTGGTAGAGCAGCTGGTGGCCTCAGGCCGCTTCGACCAGCCCTGGGATGTGCTCGATCTGCTTGGGAATCCTGGTGAAGGTCTCGCCTACCTGTCCGGTCTGGAACGCCTGGCCGGGAAATCCGCCCAGAACCTGCTGGAGGCCTTGGATGCGGCGCGCCTCAAGCCTCTGGCCCGATGGATCCACGCCCTGGGCATTCCCATGGTGGGGGTTCGCACGGCCGAGCTCCTGGCCGAGGCGTACCCCTCGCTGGAAGCCTTGTGGGCCGCCGATGAGTACAGACTCCAGGCGGTGGAGGAGGTGGGGCCCAAGGTGGCTGCCGCCCTTCACGCCTTTTTCGAACTGCACCCGGATCTGCCCGGGAAGCTCGCTGGATATGGCGTGCGGCCTGAGCCGCCGGCACCCCGGGACCTCGCTGGTCTGCCACTGTCCGGCGAGGTGGCAGTCGTGACGGGAACCCTGCCCAGCTTCTCAAGGGAAGAAGCCGAGGCCCTGCTCAAGCGACTGGGCGCCAAGGTCACGGGAAGTGTTTCTCCCAAGACCACCCTTCTCCTTGCGGGAGAAAAGGCCGGGTCGAAGCTGACCAAGGCGGAGGCACTGGGCATCCCGGTTCGCGACGAGGCCTGGTTGCGGGCGCTGGAGGGGTGATCCTTGACCCAAGCCCGGAGGGCCCTGACCCGGCTTTTCAATTCCTCGGCGTGGCCTGCGGAAAGGACAGTGGGGTTGAAGCGCCGACCCGCCCTGAACTCTCGACAGAAAGGCCTGGACGGGAACCCACCCTCATTGGATGATCTGACATTCATCGAACGGAATTTTCTGTGCTGACGCGCCTCGGCAAGTTCGAAATCGTCCGATTGCTCGCCCAGGGGAGCATGGGCGAAGTCTACGTGGGCCGGGATCCGATCCTTGGCCGCGAGGTGGCCATCAAGGTCATCCATACCTCGGCCAGCATGGGGTCCCAGGCCCGGGAACGCTTTGGCGCCGAGGCCCGCGCCGCCGCAGTCCTGAACCACCCGAACATCGTCACGGTCCATGAGTTTGGCGAGGAACAGGGGGTGCTCTACCTAGCTATGGAACTGGTGAAGGGTGATGATCTCGGCACCCTGATCCACGCGGGTACGCTGACGCCCAGGGACGCGCTCGAGGTGTTGGCCCAGGTCTGCGATGGTCTCGCGGTGGCTCACCGGCACCAGATTCTTCATCGCGACATCAAGCCCTCAAACATCCGCGTGGTGTGGGACGGGAAGCACCTACAGGCCAAGGTGATGGATTTCGGCGTCGCCAAGGTCCTCAATAACGACATTACGGACGAGGGCACAGTCTTCGGCACCGTGAACTACATGGCGCCGGAGTATCTGCAGAACGGCCGCCCGGATTCTCGCAGCGACCTCTTCGCCGTCGGGGTGATCCTCTTTGAAGCCCTGGTGGGCATTCCGCCCTTCGATGGTCCCAGCCCCGGCTCAGTGATCTACCGCCTTCTGCATGAAGCACCCGTACCGCTCCCCCCCACGGCCTTCCGTGGCGTCAGCCGGGATGTGCAAGGCATCCTGAACCATACCCTGGCCAAGGACCCGGGCAACCGCTTCCAGACGGCCGAGGAGCTGGCCACTGTGCTCCGAGCCGCTAAGGACACGGACTGGCGTTGGGACCAGGAACGACCCACCGTGGCATTCAAGATCAAGCGGCCCCCTCCGGAACGGAGTCCGACCCTGCCGACACCACCCCGGGGCTTTCCCGCCGTTCTCCCCGCATTCCGTCCGCCACCGGTCGCCAAGTCGGGCCCGTCGCATTCAGGTCTGATGCCCCGGCCCTTGCTGGTTCCGTTGCCCTCGACCCGGGAGACCCAGGTGACTTCGGGTACTGGGCCCTATAGTCGGGCCGAGGTCCAGAGGGACATTCTGGAGACGACCAAGCATCAACTCCTTCAGGCGCTAGAGATCAATCCCAGAAACGCCAAAGCTAACGCCATGCTGCTGGTCACCCACTACCGCCTAGGGCACTTGGATCCGCTGATGCAGACCCTTCGCCAGGCGCGAACCTGGGGCATTCCCCCTGCCGAACTAAAGGCCGTGCCTCGTTTCCATCAGATGGTGCTAGAAGAGCTGCAGACCGGCCGCCTTCCGCTGGAGCTCCACAGAGAGTTCATGGGCTACCTGGGGCTCTGATCGCCCGCCCAGGCCATTTCGGTAACATGGGCGCAAGGAACAAGACTGGACCGCAGTTCGACCCGAGGCTCACAGTGGCCCACCGCACCCTCAAGACCAGCCACCAGCAACTCGTGGAACGACTCAACCGCTTCCCCCAGGGAGCTCCGCCCTCGGAGCTGCTCTTCCAGATCCTCAGAGTCCTCTTCACCGAGGAGGAGGCTGGGTTGGTGGCCCTGCTTCCCATCCGGCCCTTCACGGCCACCCATGCCGCCAAGGTCTGGCACAAGTCCGAAGCCGCGAGCCTCAACATCCTGGACCACCTGGCGGATCGCGGGATGCTGCTGGATCTGGAGCATCCCGATGGCGCGCGGACCTTCGTGCTGCCACCACCTATGGCGGGCTTCTTCGAGTTCTCCATGATGCGGGTGGGCAACGGCTACGACCAGAAGCTGCTGGCGGAGCTATTCCACCAGTACCTGAACGTGGAAGAGGACTTCGTCCGGGCGCTGTTCGCAGGGGGCGAGACGCAGCTGGGCCGGGTCTTCGTGAACGAGGGGGCCCTTCCTGAGAACGCCCTCCAGGTGATGGATTACGAACGGGCTTCCGAGGTGATCCGCACGGCCACCCATATCGGCATCGGGACCTGCTACTGCCGCCACAAGATGGAGCACCTCGGGAAGGCCTGCAAAGCGCCCATGGATATCTGCATGACCTTCAACGGCACGGCGGGATCACTCGTCCGGCACGGCATCGCCCGGCGAGTGGATGCGTCCGAGGGATTCGACCTGCTGGCCCGGGCGGTGGAAGGTAACCTGGTGCAATTCGGTGAGAACGTGCGCGACCAGGTGGCGTTCATCTGCAACTGCTGCGGCTGTTGCTGCGAAGCCATGCTGGCGGCCAAGCGCTTCGCCGTGCTGAATCCCATCGCCACCACCAACCACCTCCCCGAGGTGAAGACCGAGGACTGCAATGGCTGCGGGAAGTGCGCTGAGGCGTGCCCAGTGGAAGCCATGGGGCTCGTGTCCAGCTGGGATCCCCAACACCCGAAGCGCAAGAAGGCGCGGCTGAACGAATCCATCTGCCTTGGGTGCGGCGTGTGTGTGCGCGCCTGCTCCCGGCGTGCCCTCCGCCTGCGTCCTCGGGCCCGGCGCGTCATCACCCCGGTTAATTCCGCCCATCGCGTGGTGATGATGGCGATCGAGCGGGGAACGCTCCAGGATCTGGTCTTCGACAACCAGGCCCACCTTCATCACAAGGCCATGGCTGCCATTCTTGGCGTGATTCTCAAGCTGCCTCCCCTGAAGCAGGCGATGGCCAGCCGGCAGATGAAGTCTCGCTACCTGGAAAGGCTGCTGTCCCGGAAGGATGTCGCGCACCGCGCCTGAAGTCGCGATCAGGCGTGGAGTCCGAGATCCGTGGATCCCAGTCCATTTGCCTGGTACAGCTCCGGGTAGCTGCGGGGCTCGGCACGGTCCGGCGCAAGGCCCAGTCCTTCCATGGCGGCGCGGATGGCCTGGGGATCCCCTTCCAGCTCCAGGAAGCAGCCGAAGGGGGTTTCATCGAGACAGGCCTCGAGTTCCACACGCGGCCCATCCTGAGCCCCGCCCTCTGGGCCGGACTCCGTCCGGTGGGACGCCGCTCCTGCTCTGTCCTCCCGCACCCACACGGCCCGCTTTTTCTCCATGTGCATCACAGGCTCGAAGCCGAGGGCGCGGAGGATCGCTTCCAAGCTCACGCAGTCCTCGATGCCCGTCTCGTGTTCGGGGCGAATCTTCAGCATGGCGTCGGGCATTTTGGGTCCCTTCCAGGTCAGACGGGTCTGTCCTGCGTAGACCCGCGTGCGAAGCGCAGACCCCGCAGCGCGCAGCTCGCCATTCCGGTCCCACAGCACGCTGGTCTCTGGCTGCATGGGTGTGATCTCGTGGAAGCCCAGGGCCTCCAGCAGGGGGAGCTGTGTTTGGGTCCACGCCCGCTCCAATGATTTCCCGTCCGCTTAAATTCTTGTAGCGCGCGAGGAGAACCGG
>CAIXHJ010000445.1 GCA_903919165.1 uncultured Holophagaceae bacterium | reverse complement strand
TCAGCTCCTTCAGTTCGATGGCGTAGGGTCCGATCTCCATGCGCTCGTTGGGCTTGAGCGTGGCCTCGCGCTCCACCTTGTAGACCGAGGACACGGCAATCCCGATGATCGCGATCACCACACCCAGATGGACGATCAGCCCCCCGTAGCGGCGCCGGCTCTTGAGAAGCAGGACGGCGAACGCCGCCAGGACACTCTCGCCCGTGGTCCTGACCCGCGTCCGGGCGGCCATGATGAACTCGAACACGATGGTTCCGATCACGAAGAAACCGCACAGGAAGACGAGCAGCGCCTCGGCCTGCCGGACCCCCAGCGCGAAGAGGAGCGCCGCGCCCGCCACCGCGGCGATCGCAGGCGCGAGGAAGTTCCGCCGCAGGTTATTCAGCGAGGCGCGCCCCCAGGCGATCAGCGGTCCGATCCCCATGAGCAGAAGCAGCGCCAAGCCCAGCGGGACGCTCACCCGATTGAAGTAGGGTGTGCCGACGCTGATCTTGGCCCCGCGGATGGCCTCGGTGAGCAGCGGGAAGACCGTCCCCAGAAACACCGTGAAGCAGATCCCGACGAGGAGCACGTTGTTCAGCAGGAAGGCGCTCTCCCGCGAGACGATGGAGTCCATCTCGCCGTGGCTCTTGAGCCGATCCGCCCGGTAGGCAATCAGGCCCAGGGAAAAGAGCAGGACCAAGGCCAGGAAGCCGAGGAAGAGGACTCCTACCGGCCCATCGGAAAAGGCGTGCACCGAAGCCAGGATGCCGCTCCGGGTGAGAAATGTCCCGAAGATGACCAGGGCGAAGGTCAAGGTGACGAGCAGCAGATTCCAGACCTTCAGCATCCGTGTCCGCTCCTGGATCATCACCGAGTGGATGAACGCCGTGGCCATCAGCCACGGCATGAACGAGGCGTTCTCCACCGGGTCCCAGGCCCAATATCCGCCCCACCCCAAGGTCCGGTAGGACCACCAGCCGCCATAGAAGATCCCCCCCGTGAGGAACAGCCAGGCCACCACGCTCCAGCGGCGCGTGATCTTCAGCCACTCCTCCGACAGGCGCCCGGTGATGAGAGCCGCCATGGCGAATGCGAAGGGGACCGAGAAGCCCACGTACCCCAGGTACAGGAGGAGCGGGTGAACCAGCATGTCGGTGACTTCCAGGAGCGGATTCAGGCCGCGGCCGTCGAGGGGCGCGGGGACGAGCGCGGCGAAGGGGTTCACGGCGAACGTCATCACCAGCAGGAAGAACGCCGTGATGCCCAGGAGAACCGCCTGGGCGTAGGGCAGCACGGACCGGTGCCGGTCGCCATGGTGCGCCACCACCAGGGCGGAAAACAGCGCCTGCAGCCATGCCCAGAGCAGGAGGGAACCTTCCAGAGAGCCCCAGAGGCCGGCGATCTTGTACCGGGTCAAGCTCCCCCGGGTGCTGTTGTTGGCCACATAGCGTAAGCTGAAGTCGGACGTGATGAGGGCGTACTCCAGCAGGAACAGGGCCGCCGTGATCAGACAGAGCAGGGCCAGAACGGCATTCCTGGAGCTGGCCAGCCAGTCCTCTCGCCCGGCGCGGGCCCCGTAGACCGCCGCGGCCGTGGCGTACAGGCTGACTCCCAGGCCCAGGAACAGCACGAAGTGGCCCAGGGTGGAGATCATGGCTTTGGCTTCTCCTCTTTCAGGAGGGACTTGAACAGGGACTTCTTGGCCTCCAGGGTCTCGGGGTTCTTCGGAGCCTTGTACTCCTCCGAGTGCTTGGCCATGATCGTGCTGGACCGCAAATACCCCTCAGGCGCCCAGATTCCCTCCACCACGGCGCCCGCCCCTTCTTTGAAGAGGTCCGGGGCGGTCCCCCGATGCCGGACGGGCACGGTGCTTCGCCCGTCCGTCAGGGCAAAGGTGAGGAGGAGTTGCTGCGCGTCCCAGCGGACCGAGCCTTGTTCCACCATGCCGCCGACCCGCAGCGCCTTGTCCCGCAATGCCTCCCCCTTTTCGGTGAGCTCGCTCGGCGTGTAGAAGTACACCATGGACTCCTTCATGCCGGAATAGACCAGCCCCGCCAGCGCCCCCAGGATGATCACGCCTGCGACTAGATACTTGGCCCTCTTTCCCTTCATCGCCTCTTTCTTTCCCCCTCCCGCTCCAGCGCGGTCAGCTCCTCCCCCGCCTCGCGTAGTCGCCGACCGAGGAGGATCAGATATCCCGCGAGGGCGATCGTCGCCACCCCGTAGGCCAGCGCGATGAATCCCCAGCTACCCACGACGCCCTCGCTGCAGGCGGAGCGCCACGGCCCGATGTCGGGTGCGCTCCAGCCGGATCCGCTTCAGCAGAAGATACGTGTAGAGCAGCACCAGCCCCGCCAGGTTCACGACCAGGGTCCCCAACATCACCGGGTCCATCGACGGCCCGCCCGGGCGGAGAATCGAGGAGGGCTGGTGCAGCGTCCGCCACCACTGGACGGCCATGTGGTTCATCGGAATGTCCAGGAAGCCCAGGATCGCCAGGACCGCCCCGTAGCGGGCGGCGGCTTGCGGCTCCTCGGCGAACGCGCGCAGCATGAGGTACCCGACGTAGATCGTGAACAGGATCGCCGTGAGCGTGAGCCGCGCGTCCCAGGTCCACCAGACCCCCCACGTCGCCTTTCCCCAGATACAGCCCGTGGCCAGCGTGATCCCGGTCAGGACCACCCCGATCTCTGCCGAGGAGACGGCTACGGCGTCGTAGGCAAGCTCCCGCTTCCACAGGTACAGGACGCTCGCCACGCAGGTCACGGTGAACGCGAGGTAGGCCGTCACGATGGACGGGACATGCAGGTACATGATCCGCTGAACCTGGCCCTGCACCGCGTCCGGCGGAGCCAGCACCAGCCCCAGGTACATCCCGACGAAAAGGACAAGCCCCGCCAGGGCCCCCAGCGCGCGACCGAGCCAAGACGGATGGTCCATCATTCCTCCAGGACGAACTCAAACGCCAGCGGACACGCCACCAGGAAGACCACATCGAAGCCGACGAGCAGCTTCACCCAGTGGCTCACGTCGGCAAGCCCTCCCCCGCCCAGGATGGCGTCCGTC
>CAIXHJ010000444.1 GCA_903919165.1 uncultured Holophagaceae bacterium | reverse complement strand
TCTGGTCACCCTGCGTGGCCCGATTGGGTGGGGCCTTCGCGGGGTGATCTGGTCCTTGGCAGCCGCCGGTATAGGCAAAGAACTGTGGATGGGTCTTGATTCGGTGCCAGCCGTTCCTTTGTACATCCTGATGGGGTGGTGCGGCGCCGCAGTGGCCGTGCCCCTTATGCGCGGCCTGCATGGCCAGGGCTGGATATGGCTTCTGGGCGGCTGTCTGTCTTACACCGTAGGTGTTGTGTTCTACGCCCTGGGCCCTCGCATGCGACATGCTCATGGCATCTGGCACATCTTCGTGCTGGGGGGAACCGCTAGCCACTATGTAACCGTGCTGCGGTTCGTCTCCTGAAGGTCAGTGATATCCGAATTCACCTTTCGCTCGATGTAGACAGTGTAATCGGTAGGGGCAGGTTCGTAGGATTGGGTCATCAGCGGAGAAGAGATGAGGAAGTCCGCAGTACTGCGGGTGCATGCAATGGGGATGTTGTAGACGACTGCGATGCGCAGTAGGGCCTTCACGTCCACATCATGGGGATGGGGTTCCATGGGGTCCCAGAAGAAGATCACCACGTCGATCTTCCCTTCTGCGATCAATGCACCCAGCTGCTGGTCTCCGCCCAGGGGACCTGACTTGAGCTTCCGGATGGGGGGCGTTGGGGGTGTGTCCTCTGCCTCCACAGCCTTTTTTGCAAGCGCCTCTTCCACTAGGCGACCAGTCGTTCCGGTGCAGACAAGGCTGTGCTCAGCGAGGATCGCGTGATTCCATGAAACCCACTCGATTAGATCCCGTTTGCGATTGTCGTGGGCTACAAGAGCGATGGCCTTTTGATGTTTCAAGGTGGCCTCCTTGTCCCATCCTTTCATAACCCCAGCCATTCCCAAGCCAACACTCCGTAACTACGGGGAGTCTCTCAAACCCCAAAGATACGTCTGGGATCATCGAGACGAGAACCCGAGTTGTTCGATTTGTCGGGCATTCCATTCCAGAAAATTCAATGAGTCTGGTGACTCTGATGAGTCAGTTTCTTTGCGGCTTATTTTTTTCGGAGACGGATCTACTACACACCCCACGTATGAGCGGGGCTGAAACAGACTCATCAGAACCATCAGACTCATTCCGCCTAGATCTGGCGGGCCATCTGTGAACCTGCCGAGATATCATTCCCACGTCAGGGGGCGAAATGCAGAAGGTCGAAGCCAACGAGGGCCTCCTGATCACCCTCGAGATCATAGCCACTGCAGCCCTGAAAGGCTTGAGGTCCTGTAGGGCCAGGTTTCAGTAGTACTTTCCCGAGCCCGTGAGGAGGATCATCCCGCCGCACTCAGCGATTCGAGGATTCGTTGCAGGTCCCCTTTGTCGAAGGGCCTGCCTATCATGGCGGCAGGTGGATGGGCCTTGACGAGGTTTGTGACCACTGGATCCACCCTGGTTGTGGCAATCAGGACAGATAAGGTGGGCCGCAGGGCACGAATGCGCGGAAGGAATCTGGCACCAACCTTTCCCGGCAAGTTCATGTCGAAGAGGACAACATCGGGTTCGCCCCCGGCTTCGAGCAAGGCGAGGGCCTCTTCGCCGCTCAGGACTGCCTCCACGGTGTGGCCCAGGATCTGGAGGTTCCGGCCTATGAGGCGCAGATGCATCGGGTCATCATCCACCAGGAGGATCTTAAGGCTGACCCAGGAGCTTTCCTGCTGAGGCTTGGAAACGCTCTCGGGCATCTGAAAATTGGATCCATAGACTGGCTGATGCAGCTTGGCAGAGAGATCGGTCTGATAGTTCATGTCGGTCATTGGATCGCTCTCAAGAATTCTCCTGATCGCAGGGTGAAATCATTGGGAGAACACACATTAAGACCGAGGAAAACGCCCGGAAGATGAGCTTGATCACCCAGGGACCACCCGGTCTATTGGATGGCCATCGGGGCCGTTCACATGGCGATTACGTGGCCAAGGAGCCTATCGAGAAAGAGGTTCCCGCTGGAGCCATGATTCTCGTGGCGTAAATGTAATGGCGTAGAAGCTAGTCAACCGTGAATCTTTTGTAAATTCGGCACATCACATAAACTGGAGAATGCCAAGTTCTCCGTGCGATTCAGGTTTCATTTTGGGTCAGAAGGAGGTTGGATTGACTGGTCGCGAGATGAATCCAGCGGTCCATGAACAGCTCATGCGTCCGTAGTTCTGCAACTGCTTGTGGATGACTGGCTGAGTCTTCAGACCTCCATGTCTCATAACCCAACTTTGCTCGGTCCATATCACGCGTGAAGAAGCGTTATGGAATCAGCCTTGCCTGGATAAAAAAGCGCGAACCGCACTGGCCCGCGCTTTCTGTCCTTCCTGCAGACTGGTTCGCGGCTTGCTAGTCGCGCTCCTCCCATTCCTGTTCGGCGGGTTCATCCCCACTTAGAGCTTATCCGTAAATTATGCCTACCCTCCTCCAGCAGATCACCGCGGCTGCCAAATGCAGCAAAGCCACAAAGCT
>CAIXHJ010000443.1 GCA_903919165.1 uncultured Holophagaceae bacterium | reverse complement strand
TCCCAGGGTTTCGCTGGATCCGGAAAATGCTCCGTCATCACACCGGACAGGCGCTCCCACAGCGTGGCGATGTTCTCCTCTTCGTTGTAGATGGGAATCACGATGCTGACATACGGGTCCATGGGCGCTCCGGAGGGTCCATTCTAGTACGATCAAGGTTAGACGGAGTGTCCCATGCCCGAGCCCAAGATCCTGCTGGTGGAAGACGAGCTCAGTCTCGCCGAAGGCATCAAGCTCAACCTGGAGATGGAAGGACTCTCCTGCACCTGGATCCCCCGAGGGGACCAGGCCCTGAAGCAGATCCTGGCGGAAACCTATGATCTGGTGATTCTCGACGTCATGCTGCCGGGCATGGACGGCTTCACCATCTGCGGGAAGGTTCGCGAGGCCAAGAACTTCACGCCCATCCTCTTTCTCACCGCCAAGAACACGGATGACGACCGGGTCCACGGTTTCGAGACCGGCGCCGATGACTACCTGGGCAAACCCTTCCAGGTGCGCGAACTGCTGCTGCGCGTTCGCGCCATCCTACGGCGCGAGTCCTGGTACAAGAGCCGTGAGATCGGCAGCCGTCAGGCCTACGGTTCCTACTGGGTGGACTTCGACAACTTCTGCGGCGAGGGCCCCGGCGGCGCCTTCCAACTGGGCGTGAAGGAATCCATGATCCTGAAGCTGCTCATGGAACGCCCCGGCCAGGTGGTGAGCCGCACGGACATTCTCGACAAGGTCTGGGGCGAGGACGCCTACCCCACCAGCCGCACCGTCGACAACTTCATCGTCCGCATCCGTCGCGTGATGGAGGACGATCCGCACCATCCCCGCTGGGTCCACACCATCCGGAGTGTCGGCTACCAGTTCGATCCGGAAGGAAAGCAGCGCAAGGGCGAGGAATAGAAACACGGGGCGCGCTGGCGCCCCGTGTTTCTCGATGGGGGAGGCTACTTGGTGTCGTAGTCCCGACTGCGGGCCAGTTTCTCCAAGACCGCCGACTGCTCCGTGAGGTTTGCAGCGGGTGCGCCCTGCTTCACTTCGGCGAGGACAGTCCGCTTCTCATCGCCCTTGCTGAACTTGCTTTCACCCATCACGGGTTCGAGGGTGGGCAGCAGGACCTGTCCTCCCGCGGCGCCCTCGGGGGCCTTGGAGGCGGCGATGTCAGCAGCCTTGGCCAGCAGGCTGGCACCCGGTACAGCGCCAAGCCGGCGCAGATCCAACCAGCCGAAGCCGGGGTCGCGAAGCAGGTCGAGGTCGTCCTTGTCGAGCCAGGTGAGTAGTTCGTTCAGCGCCTTGGTCTGCACGGGATCAGGCAGGCGGAGGGTCTTCTTTTCGCCCTTGACCTCCACCTCCTGGGGCATGTTCTCGATCCAGGCCTGGGCACGCTTCACCCACAGGGTTGTAATAACCTTCTGAGCCGCGAAATCCGGGGGCGCCTTGGGGCCCTTCTTCGCCCTAGCCTTCTTTCCCTTGGCGGGAGCTTCGGGCTCGGCCCAGCTGGGTGTGGCGGCATCCACCTTGGGATCGAAGAGGAGCCCTTTGAGCTTCAGGAGTCTGGGCTCCAGGCCCTGGGGACCGGTCTTGGCAGCGGCCCTGGCTGCGACCTTGAGGTCCTTCCAGGTGCCTTCAAGAAGAATCTTCTTCCCTTCAGTGTCATAAAGGCCATGGTTGGCGCGGAGTTTCGACAGATAGGCCTCGGCGGCCGGAAGGGCAGTCTGGGCCTTTTCGGGGATGTCCAACTTGGCCTTCACCAGGGTCTCAAGCGCGTCTCGAACTTCAATGACCCTGGGGTGGCTGTGGTAGTAGCCAAGCTCGTGGGCGGCCAGGGCGGCCCGGTTCAGGGTATAGGCCAGTTTCCGCTGGGTGGGCCGGAGCTGATCGAAGGCTTTGGATTCTGGAGCCTTCGCCTCGACAGGTTTCGGCTCCTCCATCTTCGGCGCGGGCGCATCTGTCTTGACTTCGGCGGGCTTCAGTTCAGGCGCGGGAACCTGGACTGGGGCCGGTGGTGGTACGGGGGGTGGTGTCTGGGCCAGAAGGCCCGAGGCCACCAGAATGGCCATGACCAAACGTTGCTGCATGGAAGACTCCTTGGCGATGGTGCTGTGGAGTCCCCATTATGCAGCAGCGGGCAACCTCACGCCTCGACCGGAGTCTCTAGAAGACGCTCGAGACTTTGCTTGAGTTGCGATAGATCGAAGGGTTTACCCAGGAAGGGCAGCTGGCTCGTCTCCAGGAATTCCCGCGTCTTGGTATCGAAGGCATCTCCGGTCGTGTAGAGGATCCTCCGCGTCATGGCAGGCCGCTGGACCTTCAGCCAGTCGAACAGGTCCACTCCCGACAGTCCCGGCATCCGGATATCGCACACAATCAAGTCGAACGTCCCTGTCTCCAGCTTCTGGATGGCCTCGTCCCCCCGGACGCTGGAGGTGACCTCCAAGCCCCAGGCACTGAGGGCATCCACGAGGCATTCCAGCAGGAAGGTTTCGTCATCCACCACCAAGGCCCGATGTCCCTTCAACCCCGCCGAGGTGGAAGTGGAGGGCCGAGGCATGACGGATGCCCCCCGGCAGGGCAATTCCAGCAGGAAGTCATTCCCCAATCCTTCCTGGCTGCGATTACTGAGGCGACCTCCGTGCTGGCGAGTGATGATGTCCGCGACAGGGAGACAGAGGGCTTCTATGGTCGTCGCATTTGCCGGGTCGAACTGTTCGGCCTGTAACGCCTGGTCTAGTTCAGGCCCTGCGTCCTGGACCACCACCTGGAGGCTATCACCGGACCTCTTGGTCGACACCCGCAGGTGCTTTATTGGACTGAGGGCCATGGACTGAAGGCCATTCAGCAGAAGGTTCGTGAGGGCCTGGACCATGAGGGCAGGATCGAGGGCTATTTCGGGCAAGGCTGGATCCAGGTTCAATTCCACCTTGGCCCCCATCCGCTGAGCCTTGACCTCCACCAGGGACACGGCCTGCTGCACCAGTTGGTTCAGCTGCACCTGGAGTGGCATGGGGCTGGGCGGGTTCATGACGGTCTGGAGCGGTTGGAGGAGGCTCCGGATGGAGTCGACGGCATTCACAAGACGCCCTGCCTGTTCAGCCTGGTCGGGATCCATGGCGGATTCCGCGATCATTCGGGACTCGAGAAGAATGGGCGTCAACCGATTAGAGACCTCGTGAAACAGGGAGGGCACCAGGCGGCCCAGAGCTTCATGCTTCTGGGAGTGGACCAGACGATCCTGCAGGTCCTTCTTTTCGGTCAGGTCGCGCACAAGGGCCGAGTAGGCCAGCACCCGATCATCGATCCCGCGGACAGGCGCGTAGGTGATCTCGACAGGAAAGGCGACCCCCCCCTTGCGCAGGCGCGTGGTGACCAGATCCCGGATCACCTGGCCTCGCCCGACCTGATGGGCAACCTGATCCAGTTCGCCCATCAGATCATCCGGGGTCAGCAGGGCCATGTTCCGTCCCACGATCTCGGGGCGGGAGTACCCGAAGATCCGCTCTGCGGCCATGTTCCAGGTGAGGATCTTCCCGTCCACCGAATAGGAAATGACTGCCTCGCCGATGTTCTGCACCAAGCCTTCCAGGTACCTCCGGGTCTTCAGGTTGTCCTGGTTTGCCCGGTCCAGTTGCGAGTAAAGCTGACTCATCTCATCGCTCTTTTTCTCCAGCGATTCTTTGGCCTGCTTCAGCTCAGCGTAGAGCCGGGCTGTTTCCATGTTGGACTTGAGGGCATCCTCCAGCAGATCCTGGGCGTCGGCGACTGTCCCGGGTACCAGGTCGGTCACGCTCACGTTGTTGTGCCGGAGGACAGTCGTCTTCTCGGCCGGCGCCGTGCCCACTTCCTGGGGGGGCGGCAGCTCCAGCATGCTGGAGCGCACATTGGACTCGATGAGGTTCAGCATCTCATCGAAGTCCTTGATCTTTTTGTCCAGGTGGTACTTCTTGAAGGTATAGCCCACGGTCTCCCGCGTGATGGACAGGAACGTGTCCAGCACGCCCGTGCCGCGATTGGCCACGGACTCGAAATAAGGGACGCTGCGGAAATTGAGCCGCCGGTTCATGACTCCCACGGCTATGGCGTCTTCCAGATCCCGCTTGTTGAATTGAATGACGAACGGGATCTGCTTGATGTTCAGGCGGTTCGCATTGAGGTTGTGGTAGAGGTTCGAGAGCGAATCCACATTTTCCTGCATTTTCGATTCGCTGGAATCCGCCACGAAGACCACGCCATCCGCACCACCCAGCACCACCCGGCGGCTTGCGTCGTACTGCACTTGGCCAGGCACGGTGTAGATCTGCAGGTGGATGGCATTGCCGTAAATGTAGCCCAGGTTGATGGGCAGCAGATCGAAGAAAAGAGTGCGGTCCTCCTGTGTGTTGACGGAGAACATCTCACCCCGCTGTGTATCCGAGCACATGGCGTGCAGGGACTTCAGGTTGGTAGTCTTTCCCGACAAGCCCGGCCCGTAATAGACCAGCTTGAGCAGAATCTCGTTGGCACGGGTGTTGAATTGAACCATGGGTTTACCAGGAAAATGGTGTGGTTCAGCCTACCACGGGGGCTGTGACGTAAGCAGCCTCTCGATCTCAACGGCAGGTCGCGTGCTAGCATGAACCTTTTCATACTTCAGAGGCTCCTGGCGCGATGACCGTCCCGACCCACGTGGCCATCATCATTTCGGTATGCCCCCTGGGCATACACGAGGCCGGCCACGCGGGGCTGCCTGGAGTCCCCGGCCTGCGGAGCACGCGATGACCGTGCCGATCCACGTCGCCATCATTATGGATGGCAACGGCCGATGGGCCGCCCAGAGGGGCTGGCCCCGCATTAAGGGCCACAAGGCGGGTGTGCAGGCCGTGGAACGCATCCTGGAGGCGGCCTCCGATGCGGGCATCCGTCATTTGAGCCTCTATGCCTTCTCCACGGAGAACTGGAAGCGCCCCCCCCTCGAAGTGGGTGCTCTCATGGCCCTTCTTCGCATGTACCTGCGTATGTTCGTCCACCAGCTTGCCAAGAAGGACATCCGCTTCCACCACCTGGGGGCGATGGGGGGTATGCCGGCGGGCATCCAGGCCGACATGAAGGCCCTGGAACTAGCCACGGCTCAGAACACGGGCCTGACCTTCCATCTCGCGGTGAACTACGGATCGAGGCTGGAACTGGTCCAGGCCGCCCGACGCTGCGTGGAGGATGGCCTTCGTCCAGACGAGATCGACGAGACCTCCCTGGGAGCGCGCCTCTGGACTGCCGGCATGCCCGATGTGGACCTGCTCATTCGCACCAGCGGGGAACACCGCATCTCCAACTTCCTGCTGTGGCAATCCGCCTATGCCGAGCTCTACATGACCGATCTCCTTTGGCCGGATTTCAGCCCTTCGGACTTGCGGGACGCGTTGGAGGACTATACCCAGCGTGAGCGGCGCTTCGGGGGAGTCTGATGGAACGGACCACACCCAAGATGGACACCAAGAACCTGACCGTGCGTGTCACCTCGGCCCTAGTCTTCGGCCTCTTCTTCTTCAGCCTCCTCTGGTTCGGCGATGCGGCCTGGGCGCCTTGGACCTATCTGGCAGTCATGGCCTCAGCGGTCGTCATGGGCATCCGCGAGATGGCTCTCATGGCCCGGGCGAGGGGGTTCAATCCCTCCCTGGTGTCCGGCATTCTTGTGGCCTGGGGCATCCTCGCCCACTTCTTCCTGGCCACGGGGAACCAGGACCCTCTTCCCCTCTGGTTGGTATTCAGCTGCGGGGCTTTCATCATCCACTTCGGGGCTCTGTTCTTCGACCCGAAGCTGGAGGAGGCCCTGCCCAGCCAGGCCATCACCTGGCTTGGAGCCCTCTACATGGGTTTCGGCCTCGGGTTCCAGCAGAAGCTCTTCATGCTCCAGGGCACCCTGCCGAAAACCGGCAGCCGCGTGGTCCTGTCCCTCTTCATCATCACGTGGTTCGGCGATACCGCCGCCTACTTCGTGGGCAGCTATTTCGGGCGGCACAGACTGGCCCCCAAGGTCAGCCCCAAGAAGAGCTGGGAGGGAGCTTTCGGTAACCTGGGGGGCAACCTGGTCGGCGCCCTTCTCATGAAGGCCACTGTTTGCACCGAGTGGACCCTGGTGGACGTGGTGGCCTTGGCCCTGCTCCTGGGCACCGTCGGCCAGCTCGGGGATTTGGTGGAAAGCACCTGGAAGCGCAGCACAGGCGTGAAGGATTCCAATGCGGGCAGCGTCTCCATTCCGGGCCACGGCGGCATGCTGGACCGCATCGACAGCCTCGTTTTCGCAGCCCCGGCACTCTACGCCTACGTCCACTTCGTGCACGGGTTCAACTAGTGGTGCCCGTGCATATCACATGGATCACCCGGGACATCCGTGGGCACCACGTGGCAGGGGTTTGGGGACACGGCAGTGCCCCCAAAGGGGTGACAGCCCGCACAGGCACGGCATGTGCGGGCGCCAGAGGGGCTTTGCCACGATGGAAGTGTGCCTCGCCAGCGATCCACTTTGAACCAGGTATATTAGGCGAGGCACACTAGGTGCGGACCCTTGCCATCCTCGGCTCCACGGGGAGCATCGGCACTTCCACACTGGAGGTGGTGCAGGCCCACCGGTCGCGGCTCTCGGTGTTGGCTCTGGCGGCAGGGCGGAACCGGGATCCCCTGAGGGTCCAGTGCGAGGCCTTCCGGCCCCGCTGCGTGTCCGTGGGAACCAAGGAAGACGCGGAATGGCTCCGCTTCAACCTTTCCTACCAGCCTGAACTGCACTGGGGCGTCGAGGGTCTGCTCGCCTGCGCCCTCCACCCGGAGGCCGACACGGTGGTCGCCGCCATCGTGGGCAGCGCCGGGCTCGCCAGTACGGAGGCCGCCCTTCGCGCCGGCCGCCGGGTCTGCGTGGCCAACAAGGAGTCGCTTGTGGTCGGCGGAGCCCTGATGCACGAGGCAGCCCTGGCGGGCGGCGGCGAGCTGCTGCCCGTGGACAGCGAGCACGCGGCCCTGCACCAGCTTCTGTCGGACCGCGATCCTGCCACCATCCGCGAGGTGCGCATCACCGCCAGCGGCGGCCCCTTCCGGGAGTGGCCCCTGGCCCGCATCCAGGCCGCGACGATCGAAGAGGCCCTCAATCACCCCACCTGGAAGATGGGACCGAAGATCACCATCGATAGCGCCACCCTCATGAACAAGGGGCTGGAGGTCATCGAGGCCTCCGTGTTGTTCGGCCTCACGCCTGACCAGCTGGCTGTGACCGTTCACCCCCAGAGCCAGGTGCACGCCATGGTGGGCTTCCACGACGGCAGCTACCAACTCCAGGTCTGCGTGAACGACATGAAGCTGCCCATTCAGTACTGCCTGCTCTACCCGGACAAGGAGCCGGGTCCCGTGGCCCCCTATCCCTGGGACGGCGCCAGGCAGTGGACCTTCGAGGCTCCTGATCCGGAGCGCTTCCCCTGCCTGGGCCTGGCCTTCCAGGCCCTGAGGGAAGGCGGTACGGCTCCGGCCCTGCTGAACGCCGCCAATGAGGTGGCCGTGGCCGCTTTCCTCCAAGGGCGTCTCGGGTTCTGGGACATCCAAGCCTGCAACCAGGAAGTCCTGTCCAGGATCCAAGCTGTGCCTCTGGAGTCCCTCGCCCAAGTGCTGGATGCGGATAGGGCCGCGAGGCGTCATGCTGAAGGGTGGGTCCAAGCCCGGACCTGATCAGCCTTGTTGGATGTCCATGAAGCGCCTGCCCCTCTTCCTTTCCATCGCCCTCGTCTCCGTCGTGGCCTTGAAGTGGCCCGGCGTGGGTTTCTGGGGACCCGTGGTCATGCTCGGCGGCCTGATCTTCCTGCATGAGGGCGGACACTTCCTCGCGGCCAAGTACATGGGCATGCCCGTGGAGGTCTTCTCCCTGGGCTTCGGTTCCCGCCTCTTCGGGTTCAAGTGGCGGGAGACCGACGTGCGTCTTTCCATCCTGCCCCTGGGCGGCTACGTCAAGCTCGCGGGCTTCAACCCAGAAGCGCCCGGGGCAGACGATCCCTACGGCTTCCTCCAGCAACCCTATGGCAAGCGCATGCTCTTCTACAGCGGCGGCATCCTGGCGAACCTGGCCACCACCCTGATCCTGTTCACCTGCATCGGCGCCGATCAGGCCCGCGTGACCAAGGTCCAGGAATCCTGGACCGTCATCGAGGTGGTGCCCGGCAGTGCCGCCGAGCAGGGGGGCCTGAAAGTGGGCGACGAACTGCGGGGCATCGGGGACCTGAGCTTCCCGGCCGTGGAATGGGAGACGGCCGTGGCCTACATCCAGGCCCATCCAGGCCAGCCCGTGCCATTCCGGATCACCCGCGAGGGCTCGCCCCTGGAATTCCCGCTCACGCCCCGGCTCGATGGCGGCAAGGGGCGCCTGGGCTTCATGCCCGCACCCCTGTCCACGCCCCTGGAGCGACGCGCCTACCGTCCCGGGGACTTCCTGGCGGGTGGTCGCTATGCCGTGTCCACCTCCTGGCGCATGAGCGGCCAGGTGCTTGGCTTCCTCAAGCGTCTCATCAGCTTCCAGGCCAAGAGCTCTGAGGTGGCCGGGCCCATCGGCATCATTCGCCAGGGCAGTCGTGCCGCCAAGACCGGTTGGGACGTCTTCCTCTTCATGTGCGGCGCCATCAGCCTGCAGCTTGGCCTGATCAATGCCCTTCCCATTCCCGCCCTCGACGGGGGTCACATGGCCCTGCTTACCTACGAGAAACTGCGGCGCAGGGATCTCACCATCGAGCTCAAGGAGAAGATCCTCACCGGCGGCTTCCTGCTGCTGGCCTCCCTGATGGCTCTGGTCATCGTGATGGACCTGCTCAAGCTCCGGAAATAGGCCGGTCCCCGCTCAGGCCTGGGCCCGCGGCGGGAAGATCCTGAAGCACGTGCCCCGG
>CAIXHJ010000442.1 GCA_903919165.1 uncultured Holophagaceae bacterium | reverse complement strand
CTGGTGGGACACGGAGTTGGGGTGGACCTGGGGCAGAGTCGAAACGGAAAAGGCCCCGGGGGATCCCAGGGCCTCATTCACGCGTTGCTGCCTGAGACTAAAGGTCTCCTTGGAGCGTCTTCGATGCCTTCTTGAACTCCTGGATGCCTTTGTCGATGACCATCCCGTAGCGGAATTTTCGTTTGGCATCGCCCCCAATCTCCGGATTGTCGTGGTATCTCTGTCTGAATCCAAACCAATGCTGTCCGGGGGTTCCGCGCCACGCACCTACCCCCGGACCCCCGCGCCCAGGCCCGGCCAAGCTGGGCCGGGCCTGGGCTTGTACGCCAGCGGAGGAAGGACTCGAATCGCAGTGAATCCTGCCTCCCCAATCAGAGAACAATGGCCGCGTCCGCGGCCATTGTTCTACCTCACAGTTGGAATTTCAGCAGCTTGTCGCCGCTGACTTCCACGGGTAGACGCTTGATGCTATTGGGACCACGGACAGTGACGGTGTGGTGCCCCTCGGCCACCTGGATGCTGCTGTGGTCGCTTTCGATGCGGGCATCCTGGTCATCCACGAACACCTTGCCGGTGCCCGGGAATGTCTCGATGGTGAGGGTGGCGAGACCGGGCACGGTGAGTGCCGCAGTCTGTCCCGCGATGAGGCTGACGGCACGATTGTCCTTGTAGAAGTAGAGGACGCTGCTCAGCTCGAGTTTGTGGGTGCCGGGGGGCAGCGACACCTTTGATCCAGGACGAACTTCGCCCAGATCCTTGCCGTCCGCTTTCACACGCACGCTGAACCCCCCGACCAGCTTGAGGACTCCAGGTGCCTCTGGATCCAGGGACGGTTCCTGCTGCGACTCGGCTGTGGCGGCCTCCGTCAGCGGGAATGCCCGTCCATTGGGCACTTCGCCCGGGTCGAAATCCAGGTGGAAATGGAGATTGTCCTTGGTGAGGGTAAGGCGGTGCTGTATGCCCTGGTTCCACTGGATTTTGAGGGGTGTCACGCCCTCCAACTGCTTCTCATCCAGCACGGCCGTGGCGCCCTGGGGCAAGGAATCCAAGAGTTCATCCTTGATGATGGGATCCATCCTGAAAGCGGAGGGAGCTTCGCCCGGCCTGAACTCGTAGGTGACGGATTGATGCCCCTTCAGCTCGAGGCGCACCTTGTCTCCAGGCACCAGCGACTGGTTCTGGGGCGTGGGACCCACCTCCAGATCGTTCACGAAGACCTTGGCGCCCGAAGGCAGGGACTCAATCTTGAGCCGCGTCCCCTTGGGACCTCTGAAGAGGAACCATCCGCCGCCCACCAGGACGGTCAGCGTCACAGCGGCGATCCAGAGCCAGCCGGATTTCCTGGGTGCGGGACTGGCCACCACCAATGTCTCGTCAAAGGACCTGGAGACGATCTCCGGCAGAGGGGCCTCCCCGCTCATCGGCATGAGGCCTAGGAGTTCGCGACGGTCGTCCTTGCCCAATTCCAGCGCGGCGTCGAGCAGATCACGTACGAAGGCTGTGCAGGTGGCGTAGCGTGCCTCGGGCCGTTTTGCCAGCACCTTGGCGAAAACCCGGCGCCAGCCTTCGGGAAGGATGCCCAGCACGGGCGGCTGAACTTCGACGGGCGGCTCATTGACGATGCGATAGAGGATGGTATTGATGGAGGTGCCAGGAAAGGGGGACTGCCCGCTCATGAG
>CAIXHJ010000441.1 GCA_903919165.1 uncultured Holophagaceae bacterium | reverse complement strand
CTACGTGATGGCCACACAGGCCCGCATCAACGCCTATGCCCGGAAGTACGCCGGCAAGGTCGCCGTCCTCGCCATCAACGCCAACGATGTGGATACCCATGCCAAGGAAACCCCGGCGGATATGAAGGCCCAGGCCAAGGGGCAGGGCTTCGTCTTCCCCTATCTCAAGGATGAATCTCAGGCCGTGACCCGGACCTTTGGCGCCGTCTGTACGCCGGACTTCTTCCTTTTCGATGCGACCCGGAAACTGGTCTACCGCGGGCGCATGGACGACAGCTGGCGGGATCCGGCCAAGATCACAGTGCGTGATCTGGAAGCCGCTACCGAGGCGGTGCTTTCCGGAATGCCCGTTTCCGCCGACCAGCCGCCGAGTCGGGGATGTTCGATCAAGTGGAAGCCCGTCACCTGAGGCTCTTCTTCGGCCTTCCGCTGCCGGGGGACCTGCACGAGCACCTCAGCCAGTGGCAGCGGACCTTTCCCGGTACCGAGGGCTGGTCCAGACCTGAGGGTCTGCATCTGACCCTGGCCTTCCTCGGCCAGCGCCCGATGGAGTCCCTGCCCAGCCTGGAAAGAATCGCTGCGACCGTAGCGTTCCGCCACAGGGCCTTCGCCTTGCGCACTGCGGCGCTCGGCAGCTTCTCTCGCGCTGGATCCACCCGGCTGCTCTGGCTAGGACTGGCCCCGGCTCCGGCCCTAGAGGCCCTTGCCGGGGACCTGCGAAGAACCCTCCAGGTTGCGGGCGAAGCCATGGACACCAAGCCATTCCACCCTCACGTGACCCTGGCCCGCTTCCGCCAGGCCCAGCCCATGGCCGGATTCACCGCTCCACCCACCCAGGGTTTCAACGTGGATAGTCTGACCCTCTTCGAGAGCGGGCCACAGGGATGCTACACGGGGCTGCGGAGCTGGTACCTGCAAAGGGTATGATCGGAGGTTCCCAGATGGAGCCCCAATGCGCCTTGCCGTCCTTCCGATCTGCCTCGCCAGCCTGCCCCTCTGCGCCCAGTGGGACCTGCGTCTGGAACTCCCCCGCCCCACGGGCCAGAGCCTGCCCCAGACCCTCATCAGCGGGACAGGGAACCTGGTGGCAGGGGACTTCAGTACCGGCCAGGGATTCATCGCCACGGTGAGTCGGCAGATCCTCCAGGTGGGCCCCCTGCTCAAGCTGGAAGGTGGGTTGGAGTATTCCCAGTTCAAGGCGGGCGGCAGCCTTGCGAATGGAACAGCCTCCCAAGGCACCGACCTCAAGCAGCAGGGTGTGGGGTTGGATATCAATGCCCAGTTCTGGGTTCCTTTCACGGGGCTCGCTGGTGAGTTCGGACTCATCCAGCGTTTCCAGCGCTACACCCTTGACACCGCGGGGGCCTCCAACGCCAAGGACCTGAGCCGCACCTGGCTCCGAGTGGGCGCCCGCTGGCGGATCCCTTCGGTGGTAGTGCATCCCTACGTGGTCGCCAGCTACCAGCAGCCGGTCACCAAGGACAACCCGGTGAAACTCAGCAGTGCCTCGGATCTGGCGACCTACCTCACCGCCCAGGGCAGCGGACAGGAGTTCCAGCGCCTGTGGACCTTCGGCGTGGGCGTGGCCTTCTGATGCTTCGGGCTTCCCGCCTCGTGATCCTCACCGGCGCGGGCATCTCCGCGGAAAGCGGGCTGCGCACCTTCCGCGCCGCCGATGGCCTCTGGGAGAGCCACCGGGTGCAGGACGTGGCCACACCCGAGGCCTTTCACCAGAATCCGGCGCTGGTCCACCGCTTCTACAACGAGCGGCGGCGGAGCCTCGCCGCCGTCCAGCCCAACGCAGCGCACTTCGCCCTGGCCCGACTGGAGCGCGAGTGGCGCGGTGACCTTCTGCTGGTCACGCAGAATGTGGATGATCTGCACGATCGGGCCGGATCGCGGAACCTGCTCCACATGCACGGCGAACTTCTCAAGGGACGCTGTCTCGACTGCGGAACCATACAGGACTGGCCCGAGGACATGGACCCCACCAGTCGTTGCCCCAGCTGTGGCCGTGGCCCCATGCGCCCGCACATCGTGTGGTTCGGCGAGATGCCCCTGGGGATGGACCGCATCTATCAGGCTCTGGACCGCTGCGATCTCTTCGTGGCCATCGGCACCAGCGGGCATGTGTACCCGGCCGCTGGGTTCGTGGAGGCCGCGGGGCCCGGCTCCCGCACCCTGGAACTCAACCTCGAACCCAGCCTCGTGGCCAGCGCCTTCCAGGAGGCCCGCACTGGCCGAGCAACGGACCTGGTGCCGGCCTTCGTTTCGGAGTTGCTGGGCGGATGAAGGGCCGATCGACGCGGCGTCAAGGCAGACCTTTGTTTCTACCCCTTCAGCAGGCGATCCTCCGCCAGCCTCAGCATGTGTTCGCTGGCGAGGACGCCATCCTGGTGGTTCATCCGCTGGAAGTGGCTTCGAAGATGGCGCAGAGTGCGAGGCACGGCGGGGGCGAAGTGGGCCTTCCTGCGGTGTACGAGCTGGTGGCCGAAGGTGCCCAGGGCCTTGAGGCTCCGCTGCAGGGCGCTGAGGTTCAGCTCTTCGAGCAGGGCTTCATGGTTCCAGCCCAGTTCTGCTTGGAGGGGCTCGATGAGGGCGCGCCCCGCCTCCTTGGACCAGTCCCAGTAGGCGTCGTAGCGCAGACTGGCCAGGTCATAGGTGGCGGCGCCCCGGCGGGCGTCCTGGAAGTCGATGGCCACCAACCGGTCGCCGTGCACCATGAGATTCCGCACATGGAAGTCGCGGTGGACGAAGAAGTGGGCCCGGGTTTCGAGGCTGGCGTGGACTTCCTCCATCATCCGGTCCAACCAGCGGGGCGGTTCCTTCTGGAGGAAATCCTGGAAGAAGTTCTGCCGACAGTAGTCCCACTCGAACTCGAACTTGGCTTGATCGAAGGCGCGGTTCATGAAGAACGTATGGCCCGGCGCCCCCAGGGTCAGGGGACCGGCCAGGGTGGACAGCAGGAACCCAGCCTGCCGCGCCCAGACCAGCTCTTCCTCGGGATGCTCCATCAGCCGACGCTCCAGGGTGGTGTCGCCCAGGTCCTCCACCAGCAGGCAGCGGTCCCCGTCATCGCTTTGGATGATGGTGGGCACGCGGAGCAGGGGATCCAGGTAGGCCTGAAGGGCACGGAATTCGAAGTAGCTGTCGTCAACCTTGTCAGGCGTGTCCAGCGGGTGCAACACCACCAGGGCCGTGCCCAGTTGGGAATGGCCCACGCGAAAGTACTGGCGGGCCCCGACGTCCCCGGCGAGAGGCCGGGGATCGGTCAGATCCCAGCGTTCGAGGGCACGCTGCAGACGGGGGTCCATGCACTCAGGTTAAGCCGTTGTGTAAAACATTCCCGCCCTCCTTTGGCATTGAACTGGGGCCGTAACAACACAGCCAGGACTGCGCTGGCTATTTCGTAACGGCCCCTAGGCCCAACCGCACCTGGTTGCCGCCTTCTTCGAACCAGAGGGCGTCCGCATCGGTGATGGCCGGCGGTGGTGCGGCGCCCGGGCCCAGGACGCAGCGGACCAGGCGACCGGCGGGTCGGGCCGTGGGATGGAGGTAGCAGCCTGACAGGCGGCCTTCCTGCTCCGGTGCGAGGTCGGCGGCAGCCTGGATGAGCGCATCGCCGGTGCCCACTTCGCGCCAAGGGAAGGGTTCCACCACCACGCCCAGGTGGAAGCGCAGGTGCGGGCGCAGTTCGTCCACTTCGCTCGGGCCCTCGGGAAGGAGGGCCAGGGCCTCAGGCGACCAGGCGGCGGCGCCTGTGAAATGGAAGGGTCCTCGGGGACCCGACACGCCCTTGGGCAGCACACGGTCCTGCTCGTCCATCCAGACGGAATTCCATCTGTCCCCGGGATGGGGGACGAGCAGCCAGCTCAGGGTGGCTGCGGCTTCGCGGTGGTGGGCCCTCAGGCGATCGAAGGGCACGGTCTCGGCCCAGACATCGGCATTCCAGGTGAGCAGTTCCGGGGCCACGCGACCTCGGGCATGGAGCAGGCCCCCAGCACTGCCCAGAAGCCGGGGTTCCTCGAAGACCTCGATGCCAGTGGCCACGGCACGGAGGCGGTCAGGATGCAGGTGGGCGTTGCAACCGAGGCGCCGAATTCCGTGGGCCCGCAGAGCCTCCGCCCCCCATTGCAGGAGAGGCCGGTCTTTCAGGGTCCAGGCAGGTTTGGGCAGGCACAGGCTCAGGGGGGCCATGCGCAGGCCCAGGCCCGCGGCGAGCAGGAAGCCCTCCAGCGGCTCAGGCATGGGTCTCGCCAGGCGGTTCCGGGGGCAGGGGCTTCAGAAGGAATTGGCTTGGGGCCAAACCGCGCATGGACAATACACGGATCCGCCAGCCCTGGAGCCGCAGTTCATCGCCGGGGCGCAGCACGCGACCCAGCTGCTCCTGGAAGAAGCCGCCGAGGCTGACGGATCCGGCCTCGGTCTCCAGGTTCAGGTGCAGATGATCCTCCAGCTGCTCGAGCATGACGTTCCCCTGGGCCAGCCAGGCGCCCCCCCGGGTCTTTCGCAGCTGAATGGCCTCCCGGTCGAACTCGTCCTGGATTTCGCCGACCAGCTCCTCCAGCACGTCCTCCAGGGTCACTAGGCCGTCCACACCGCCGTGCTCGTTCACCACGAGGGCGAGGTGCTCCTTGCGCTGCTGGAATTCCAGCAGAAGCCCCTGGATGGGTTTCATCTCGGGCACAAAGAAGGCAGGCCGGGCCAGCCCGCGCAGATCCACAGCGCTGTCCCGATCCTGCATGGCCCAGAGCAGCTCCTTGAGATGGATGACGCCCACCACCCGGTCAAGATCGCCGTCCACCAGTGGGATGCGCGTGTGGGGCGTGGTCCGGGCCAACGCGAGGTTAGCCGCGAGGCTGCGGGTGAGGTCGAAGCAGACCACCCGAGCCCTCGGCACGGCGACCTCTTTCACCATGCGACGGCTGAAATCGAAGAGGTTTTCGATGAGCTCTTTGTGGTCCAGGTCCAGGTGGCCCTCCGCCTGGCTGCGCTCAAGCATGCGCCGGAACTCGGCTTCGGAGGGGAGATGGTCCTCCGCGTCGGCCTCGGGATGGACGCCGAAGAGCGCAAGTACCAGGTGGCTCAGCTTCGTGAGGCACCAGGTGAGCGGCCGCACCAGACGCGACCAGGCCAGCAGGGGCACGGCCGTGCGCAGGGCCCAGGGCAGCGCTGATCGGATCGCCAGGTTGCGGGGCACCAGTTCCGCCAGCACCACATGGAGGGTGGTCAACACCATCAGAGCCATTCCCGTGCTGAGCGGCAGAACCAGGGCGGGCCAGGGAAGATGGCCGAAGCAGGTCCGGAAGGCACGGCTGAACAGGCCCTCTCCCACGGCCCCCAGGGCCAGCGCACAGAGGACGATGCCCGCCTGGATGGCCGACAGGTGATGGGAGAGTCGGCGGTGAACTTCGATGGCCCGGCGGGCGCGCACATCCTCATCGGCCAGTGCCTCAAGCTGTGTTTCCCGCACCCGTACGGCCGCAAATTCGGCCATGACGAAGAAGGCACTGAGGAATATGAGGGCGGCGCAGATGAGGGCCGCGGCGAGGGTCACAGGGTCTATCCTCTCGCGAGATCCGAACCGCGTCGAAGCTTGTCCTGGATCTCCTGCAGCAGGCCGTCGAGGTTCTGAAGACGGTCCCTATGCTCCGAGAGCTGGCCGTGAACGGCCTGCTTCTCCCGTTCCAGAACCCCATGGGCCTCTCGCTGTTCCGTCATGGCCTGGTTTAGGCGGGAGATCTCGGCCTCCTTGTGGTCCAGGCTGTTCATCAGTTCGAGCCGATCCCCTTCATGCTGGATCCTGGCTTCGTTGAGTTCCTGCCGGACTTCAGCCAGTTGCGTCGTGAGACGGGTGGTCTCCTCCTGATGCCGCTGGACGGCTTCCTGCTTGGCCAAGAGTTGCTGATCCCGTTCAAGGGTCTGAGCCTGGCTGGCCTCCAATTCTGTTTCCCGCTGCCGCAACTGGACCGCCAGCTCCGCCAGATCCCGGCCCTGGCCGCGCATGGTGGCCTCGAGTCCGGCCATCTCCAGCTGGTAGCTTTGCACCTTTTCCGTGTATCCCGCCACTTCGAGGAGCGCAGATTGATGGACCCCTTCCAGGCTGGAGTGCTGCTCCACGAGCCCTTCGATGGTGGTATTGAGTTGAGCCTGAGCGGAGAGGGCGGCATCCAGTTCCAGCTGCTTGGAGAGTAGCGCCCCTGTATTTTCGGCCTGGGTAGACTCCAACTCCTGGTGTTTGGCGGCCAGGGCCTCCTCTTTCGCTGCCAGGGTGATCTCCAGTTCGTGGGCCTTGGCCCGGAAAGGCTCCAGGTCCAAGGTTTCGTTCAAGAGGTGGTCGCGCTCCTTCAGCAACTCGATGACCCGCTGGGTCTTCTCGCCCACCTGATGGTTGAGGGATTCCACTTGCTGGATGAGGTCCGTGCGCTCGACAAGAGCCTCTTTCAGTTGGGCCTTGAGCGTTTCAATGGTCTCGCCTTCCCGCCCATGGGTTTCCACCAGTCTGTGAAGAGCGGATTCGGTCTCCGCGAGGCGCGTCTTGAGGATCTCGGATTCGCGATTGCTGCGGTCCAGTTCATCCAGGTTCAGGGTCACGGAATTCATCTGTCGCTGAATCTGCTGAGCCTCGGCCTCGGCCACCAGAACGCGCTGATCGGCCGCCGCCAGGCGCTGGTCCCTGGCGCGAAGTTCCTCGTGGAGCGCCGCGATCTGATCCTCCAGGAGCCGCACTTGACGGGAGTCTGGAGGGACCTCGGGGGTCCTCTCGGTCCGAGCGTCCAGGGGGGTGGTCTGGACCGGTGGCGACGCGCGCACACCGAAAACCGGATCCGAGGAAGGACTGGAAGCCGGATTGTCCAGGGCGCTCTTGAGGTTGTCGAGCCAGTCGTCGCCCAATTCGGTGTCCACCAGCACCCCTAGGGGATTGTCCGGATCCAGAACCCTGCCTGGCACCAGCGGCGTGAGCGCGGCGACCAGCGCACTGGGTGCGATGGGTTTGTGAAGGTAGAGATCCGCTTTACCCTTGAGGCTCTGGTGGCGCCGGTATTCCTCTTCCGTCGCCTTGGCGCTGATGAGAATGATCTTCAGGCCATCCAGCTTCGCCTCCTTCCTGATGGAAGAGCAGAGGGCATACCCCTTGTTGTCGGCCACCTCCACGCAGATGAACACTGCGGTGAAGTCCCCGCTCTCCAGCCTGGAGATGACCCCATCCGGTGAGGGCACCACCTCAAGATCAAAGGCCGCTTCGAGGCTGACCTGGTGCTCCTTCAGGAAGCTCCGATCGCTGTCCACCAGAAGAAGGCGTTGGCCCATGGTCGATCCTTAGGCAGGGTTGAACCTTGGAGTTTAGCGGAATGATCGAAGCCCCGGTACCCCGGGGCCTCGATCAAGGGCAACTTGTCACCAATCAGCGGGGTGCAATGGGCAGTGTGATCTTCTGGCTGCCGTTAGGGGACTGGATGTAGAGCAGCAGAGTTCTGCCCCCGGCCTTCTTCACCTGAGCCTGGAACTCGGCAAGGCTGTTGACAGGCTGACGGCCCACCTCGGTGATGATCATACCCGGGGCCAGACCTCGGTCTGCAGCCGGGGAGCGGGGATCCACCGAGGTGACCACGACCCCCTTGATCCGGTTCTTGGCATCCGCGGGCTCCACGGTAAACCCGTAAGTCTTCTCGAGGCTGAGGCTCTTCATATCGCCCTGGGGCTTTTGGCTGGAATCCTCGTCCGGCTCCTCCCCGGCCTCGCGGCGGCGCTGCTCTTCGAGGGCCTTGCGGTCTCCCAGGGTGGCCGTGAGTTTGATGGTCTTGCCGTCCCTGAAGATGGTCAGCTTGAGGGTGTCTCCGGCACGTCGGCCCGACACCACGGCCACCACCTCATCGGGACTCCGCACGGGCTGTCCGTCCAGGGCGGTGATGACATCCAGCCGTAGTACGCCAGCCTTGTCAGCAGCTTGCCCCTTCTCCACGGTGCTGACCACCACACCTTCCTTGGCTCCGAGGGCATCCTGGTAGGCCTGGTCCAATTCCGCGGGACCGATCCCCAGGTAGCCGCGGCTCACGGGCTTGCCACTGCGAAGATCCTTGAGGATGCGGTTCACCTGGCTGATGGGCACGGCGAAGCCGATGTTCTGCCCGGCCGGATTGATCGCGGTGTTGATGCCGATCACCTCACCCTTGAGGTTCAGCAACGGGCCGCCGGAATTCCCGCGATTGATGGCCGCATCGGTCTGGAGGAAGGAACTGAGGCCCGTGTCCAGCTTGCGCCCCTTGGCACTGATGATGCCCTGGGTGACCGTATGTTCCAGACCAAAGGGGTTGCCGATGGCCACCACCCATTCGCCGATGCGCAGTCCGTCAGAGTCGCCCAGCTTGGCATAGGGCAGGTGGGCCGCGTCGATCTTGATGAGCGCGATGTCCAGTTCCTTGTCCTTGCCCAGCACGGTGGCCTTGTAGGTCTTCAGGTCGCTGGTCTTCACTTCCAGCGAGTTGTCCGTGCTCCCCATGCTGGCAACCACGTGGTAGTTCGTGAGGATTTCCCCATTGGGGCTGATGATCACGCCGGACCCGCCGGATACGGCCCGCTGCTCGTCCTCACCCCCCCGTGGCGTGCGCCGCTGCTGGGGCCCGCCGGGGCCGAAGAAGAAGTCGAAGAAGTCCTGGCCGCCAACCTGGGGATGCTCGAAGCGGCGGTTCTTGACGAAACTGGTGTTGGTGATGGCCACCACCGTGGGGTTCAACTTCTCGGCCACCTCCGCGATGGGGGGCAGCCGATCCAACCCCTTGGTATCCACAACCACCGGCTTCTCTTCCTGGGCCGCCACAACCCACCCGTGACTGAGCCCCATGCCGACAGCCATGCACCCGGCCGCGAAGACCGACAACCCCAGAACCTGTTTGACCTGACGATTCATGAAACTCCTCGCTTCGCCGGATCCCCGGCATGTCATTCGATGACCGCAGTGTCCCGAAGGTTCCCGCTGGCCATCCACAGCCGTCCAGGATAGTCTGAATGGCCCGACGGCGACTGTAGCTCAGTTGGTTAGAGTACTGGATTGTGATTCCAGGTGTCGTGGGTTCGAGTCCCATCAGTCGCCCCAGATTGAAAGACCCCCCGCATGGGGGGTTTTTCAATCTGGGTTGACCGGACTCCAACCCACGACAGTGGGACCGCGGAGACAGCGCGGGGCGCTGTCGGGAGCGGGACCGGCGGACGGCACAGCCGGACGCAGGGGGTTCGAGTTCTCATGGGAGTGGGTCGAGCACGTTCCTGGCGCGGCACCAGGTCCTCTCCCGTCCTGACCCGCTAGACTATCCCCTGCGCGCCCATAGCTCAGGTGGATAGAGCAGCAGCCTTCTAAGCTGCAGGTCGCTGGTTCGAGTCCAGCTGGGCGCACCAGCGCCCAGCTGGACTCGGGCCAGCGAGTGGGATTCTGAAGGCGCGACTTGATGTCGCGCCGGAAGAAGACCGGCGAACGGCGAAGCCGGACGCGTTCGAGTCCCATCCGTGCGCGTCCCAATCCCGCACCAGCGACTAACTGGGTTTGGACCCACTCGGAGGTTCGGATCCTCTCAAGTAGTTCCAACCAATAAAGGGGAGCCACTCGGCCCCCATTTATTGGTCGGGGCGAGAGGATTCGAACCTCCGACCCTCTGCTCCCAAAGCAGATGCGCTACCAGGCTGCGCCACGCCCCGATGGAGACAGTGTATCGCTACTTGCCGCTGATGGTGACGCTTCGGAGGTTCAGACCGGCGCGCTGGAGGTCGAAGATCTTGGAGGCGAGGCCCACCAGCAGCTGGGTCTCCATTTCTT
This sequence comes from uncultured Holophagaceae bacterium, assembly GCA_903919165.1. Taxonomy (GTDB): domain Bacteria; phylum Acidobacteriota; class Holophagae; order Holophagales; family Holophagaceae; genus Geothrix. The sequence goes on along the minus strand of CAIXHJ010000441.1, from coordinate 10,092 downwards.
CGCGCCCACGCTTCGTGGCGCCGGCGGGTGGAATGGCCGCGATATCGGCGGCGGTGCGGGACTTCGACCAGGCCAGGTCCATGGCGAAAGAGACCTTCTTCTCCTGGCTGGCCAGTTCGCCGGCGACGCTCGACATCCGGCCGTCGCCGCCATACCCGACCCGCAGCCAGCCTGGGCCTTCGAAGCCACGGCTGCTGTTGCTGATGTTGACGTTCTGCAGGCGGGCGTTGCCATCATAGGAGAAGTCCATGTGGGTGTGCACACCCTGCTCATCGTTGCGGAAGTCGAGCCGCAGGGGCCGCTTGGTGGCCTTGTCCACGGCGACTTCAAGCCTGCCGCGCTTCCAGAATCCGAGACTCTGGGCCATGCCCTGCTCTCGCTTCTTGGCGTCCCAGCCCTGGGTAGGGGCATTGAAGACCAGTCGCTGAATGGCGTGTCCCTCGGTCCCCTCCTCACCAGCCAGGCTTGCCTGGAAGGTGGGGGCATCGATGTAGACGGCCTTGATGTCGTTCAGGGTCTGCCGGAACCAGGACATGTAAGTGGTCGGCGCATCGGAGGGTGGCAGATCCACGCGGTAGTGTAGGCGTTCTGCTCCTTGCTGTAGAGGAAGCCGCGGTTGCCGCGACGGGTATAGAGCAGCGTTCCGAAGTCACCGGCCAGATCGGTCTTGAAGTCGCCGTTGGCGAAATAGGTGCCCTTGACCCGCAGGCTGGCCTGGCCACCCTGGCTGTTGCCCTTCACCATCCCCTGGCTGAGGCTGTCCACCTTCTGGTTCACCGCGGCGGCGCTGAGGGCGATGCCCAGAGTGCCCTGCATCTCCACCGAGGACACGCCCTGATAGAGCTGCCCGAACCACCCGGCATCCACGGCATCGAGGACCTGCCTTAGCGTCTGGCGCGCCGCCTCGGCCTCAGGGGTGGTCTTGACAGCGACCTTGGCGGTGGTCTTTTTCGTGGCTGGAGGATCAGATTTGGCGGGTGCCTGGGCGGGGAGCAGGGCGGCAGTGAGCAGGATGGGCAGGATGGGCAATCGCATGAAGGGGTCCTTGCAGGGCTGTGGGGCTATCGATGAGGATGCCTGGGGGCGGTCTTTGGTTCCGGGCGCTCCTTGGCGAAGCAGGCCCGGCAGAGGGCCTTGGTCGGCTCCTCCGGCACGAAGGGCAGGTATTCCTGGGCGCCGCAGCTGGCACAGGTGATGTGCGTCAGGATTCGGGCTACGTCCTTCCCGCCTTTCCGCTTATAGACGAAGGAGCGCCGGTAGCAGTCCGGGCAGAGGTAGAACTTCTCACCTGCTTCGACACGGAAGTGCATCCCGCACTCGGCGCAGATCTTCTCGCGGGGGGCCTTGGGATCCGGAGGCGCCACCGGGGCTCGCTTGGTGAGCAAGACTGGGGCGGTTTTGTCGGTGTGACCCGGGACCGCCCCCGCGGGAAGAGGAGCATTCGACGATCTGGGCCCTTTGTTCATGCTGTCGCTTCCGGTGCGGCCGGGGCCGAAGGACCAGGGTACCCCATCCGACGAGGGGCCGCGAGTTCCAGTACCAGCAGGGTGATGGCATCCTGGGCACATGTCCTTTCCAGCAGACCTCCTGGAACCTCTGCGTCGCGGCGAGCACCGGGCCCTGGGCCGGGCCATCTCATGGATGGAGAATGGCCATCCCGGGGCCCGGGAACTCATGGCGCGGGTCTGGCCCCACCTGGGCCGGGCAGTCGTGATCGGTATCACCGGTTCCCCTGGTGCGGGCAAGAGCACTCTCACGGACCAGCTGGCTCGGGCCCTTCGCGCCGGGGGCCAGCGGGTGGGGATCCTGGCGGTGGATCCGACTTCGCCTTTCAGCGGCGGTGCCATTCTGGGCGACCGCATCCGCATGCAGCGCATCGCGGCGGATCCCGGCATCTTCATCCGGAGCATGGCCACCCGTGGGGCGCTCGGCGGCCTTTCCCGGGCCACCCAGGACGCCATCGATCTGCTGGATGCCGCGGGCTTCGACACCGTGATCGTGGAAACCGTGGGCGTGGGCCAGGACGAAGTGGACGTCGTCAGCTGCGTCCAGACCTGCTGCGTGGTGCTGGTCCCTGGCATGGGCGACGAGATCCAAGCGATCAAGGCCGGGATCATGGAGGTCGCCGATCTGTTCATCATCAACAAAGCCGACCGGGATGGGGCCGACCAGGTCGAGCGGGAACTGGAGGCCATGAAATCTCTCGCCATGGTTCGGGACTGGGATCCTCCCGTGCTTCGCACCATCGCCCAGGTGGGGCAGGGGGTGCCCGCCCTCCTGGACCAGGTGCGAAAGCATGGCCTGTGGCTTCGGGCTCATGGAGGCCTGGCCCGAAAGGCACGGGAGCGGGCCCGGCTGCGATTCGAGTCGCTGCTGGCCGAGGCCGCGGTCCGACGGGCCAGGGCCCATGCGGGGCCAGAGCGGGTGGAGGCCGCCATCCAGGGCATTGCGGATCGGACCCTGGATCCCTACAGTGCCGTCGGGGACATCCTCGGCGAAACTTGAGCCCCGAGCCTGGAGTCCGCCTGAGGTTCAGGCTTTGGAAATCAGCCCGTAGAGATCGGGGCGGCGGTCCCGGAAGAATCCGAACGAGGCCCGGTGGCGGCGGATCTCCTCCAGGTCCAGATCCACCACGATGACACCCGTCTCCGACCGTCCGAGTTCGGCCACTTTCTCACCGCGGTGGTTCGAGATGAAGGAGTGGCCATAGAAAGTCTGGCTTCCTTCCGTGCCGATGCGGTTGGAGGCCAGCACGGGTACCACGTTGGACACAGCGTGGCCGATCATGGCGCGCTGCCAGAGATCCTTGGTGTCCAGGGCGGGATTCTCGGGTTCGGTACCGATGGCGGTGGGGTAGAGCAGGACCTCCGCGCCCAGCAGCATCATGGCCCGTGCGCACTCGGGGTACCACTGGTCCCAGCAGATGCCAACCCCGAGCTTCCCGAAGCGGGTGTCCCACACCTTGAAGCCGGTGTTGCCGGGCCGGAAGTAGAATTTCTCCTCATACCCAGGACCATCGGGGATATGGCTTTTCCGGTAGATGCCGAGCATTGAACCGTCCGCGTCCACCATGGCGAGGCTGTTGTAGAAGGACTGCCCATCCCGCTCGAAAAAGGAGACGGGGATCACGACGCCCAGGTCTTGGGCCAGCCTCTGAAAACGCGCGATCGTGGGATGCCCTGCGGCGGGCTTCGCCCAGTCGAAAAACGCATCCTTCTCCTCGCGGCAGAAGTAGTACCCCTCGAACAACTCGGAGGGCAGGATCACCTGGGCGCCCCTGGACGCGGCCTCGCGCACGAGGGCCTCGACCCGGGCCACGTTCTCGTCGAGACTGCCCGTGAAGGCGCACTGAGTGGCGGCGACGCGGACCTGGCTGGTCTGGCTCACTGGACCTCCGGCTGTTGCTGGGTGATGCAGTGGAAGGCACCGCCCCCGCTGAGGATGGCACGAGCGGAACGGCCCTTGACTCGGCGTCCGGGAAAGAGTGCTGCGAGCGCGGCCACAGCCACCTCGTCATAGGGCGTGCCATAGGTCGGTACCACCACGCTGCGGTTCCCGATGTAGAAATTCAAAAAGCTGGCGGGCATGAGTTCTCCATCATCGTCCCGCACGATGCCCGGGGATGGAATTCGCAGGACCTTAAGTTTCCGCCCTCGCGCATCGACGAAATCAGCCAGGTCCGAGGCGAGGCGATCCAGGGTGGCGGCGTTGGGATCGTTCCCATCATAGGCCTCCATGCAGACCGCGACGCCAGGCGCGATGAAGCGGGCCAGGGTGTCGATGTGACCATCCGTGTGATCGTGGATAAGGCCCTCCTCCAGCCACAGCACCTTCTCGGCGCCAAGGTCATCCCGCAGGGACCTCTCGATGTCCGCTTGGCTCATGCCGGGGTTGCGATTGGGATTCAGCAGGCACTGGCGGGTGGTGAGCAAGGTCCCCTGACCGTCCACTTCCACGGATCCACCTTCAAGGATCCAGTTGTGGTCGATCCGCGGCAGCCCGCTCAGCGCCGCCACGCGGTCCGCCACCCGGTCATCCTCGACGAGCACGTACTTGCCGCCCCATCCATTGAAACGGAAGCAGGCCGCACGAAGGGCGCCTGAACGATTCTTCACGAAGACCGGCGCCGTGTCCCGCAGCCAGATGTCACCCACGGGAACGCGATGGAACCGCACCTGCCCGATCACGGGCGCCAGGGCGGCACGGGCCTCGGTTTCCGCCGGATCGTCCTCCACCAGCAGATCGAGAGCCTCACCACCTTCCTCCGCGATGGCCAGACAGAGGGCTGCGAATTCCGTTTGGGCCGGGCCCAGATTGTTCTGCCAGAGGTACCCATGACTGGGCCAGGCCAGCCAGCAGGCGCTGTGGCGATCCCACTCGGCGGGTTGATGAACGACGGGACGGGTCATGTCGAAAGCAGTCCTGGGCAGAAGGGCCCTGGCATGGGGCGCATCCTCCAGTTCATCAAAAGCCGCTCCCCCCGTCGAGGAGAATGAAGAAGGCGCCTCCGAGGCCATCCACCTGGAGGCCGCGTAAGATGAGGCCCACCGTCTGGAGCAACCATGATCAGGCTTCGCCTCATCTGCGCCTCAGCCCTGGTGCTCTCGCTCCTGGGTCGGGGCGATCCTGCCTGGCCGGTCCAGCCGGCTGCCCAGGAAGCCACGGCTGAGGTCGTCCGTAATCGGTACACGAAGCGCGAGGTCCTGATTCCCATGCGGGATGGCGTGCAACTCTTCACGGCCATTTACACGCCGAAGGACACCAGCCGCCCCTACCCCATCCTCATGCAGCGCACGCCCTACAGCGTGTTTCCATACGGGGAAAAGGCCTTCCCGGCCCAGCTTGGCCTTTCCGCACAATTCCAGGAGGAGGGTTTCATCTTCGTCTACCAGGATGTGCGCGGACGGATGATGTCCGAGGGCGAGTTCGTGAACATGAGGCCCCAAGGGGCCGTCAGCGGCGCCACCGTGGATGAGAGCACCGACACCTATGACACCCTCGAGTGGCTGCTCAAACATGTGAAGGGACACAATGGCCGCGTGGGCCAGTGGGGCATCAGTTACCCCGGCTTCTACACCGCCGTGGGCATGCTGTCCGGCCATCCGGCCCTCAAGGCCGTATCGCCGCAGGGGCCCATCGTGGACTGGTTCCAGGGGGATGACTTCCACCGCAATGGCGCCCTTTGGCTGCCCCATGCCTTCAACTTCATGGTCAGCTTTGGCAAACCCCGGCCCGCGCCCACCAGCGCCTGGCCCTCCCCGCTGGACCATGGCACCTCGGACGGCTACGAATGGTTCCTGCGCCTGGGCAGCACCGGCGCCACCCGGCAATACACGAAGGATGTGGCCTTCTGGAACGAGATGCTGGACCATCCGACTTACGACGACTTCTGGCAGGCCCGCAACCTACGGCCGCAGCTGAAGGAGGTGAGGCCGGCCGTACTAACCGTGGGCGGCTGGTTCGACGCGGAGAACCTCTACGGCGCCCTCCAGGTTTTCCAGACCCTCGATCGCCAGAGCCCCGCGACGGATAACCGTCTGGTCATGGGGCCCTGGTCTCACGGCGGCTGGGAGCGGACCAGGGGGGATCATCTGGGGCCCGTGCAATTTGGAGCTGATGTGTCGGAATGGTTCCAGGCCGAGGTGCTCTTTCCCTTTTTCATGCGTCACCTGAAGGACACCAAAGATCCCGTCCCGGCCAAGGCAACCATTTTCGAGACCGGCGCCAACCGCTGGCATAGGTTCGACACCTGGCCACCGAAGGACACGAAGGCCTCGACGTTCTACTTTCATTCCGACGGACGCCTTTCCTTCACGCAACTGACGCCCGACTACGGCGCGGATTCATTCATCTCCGATCCCGCCAAGCCTGTGCCCTTCGTCGAACAAGTGGCCATCGGCATGCCGAAGGAGTACATGACCGCGGACCAGCGCTTTGCGGGGCGGCGCATGGACGTGCTGGTGTTTCGGACCGAGGTGCTAGCGGAGGATCTGACCTTGGCCGGGCCCCTTCTCCCCGATCTCTTCGTGGCCACCACGGGTACCGATGCCGACTGGGTGGTGAAACTCATCGATGTCTATCCAGACGATTTCAGGAACCCGGATTTCGAGGAAGGTGGTCCAGCCTGGGACCCCACGCCCAACCCCATGGGCGGCTACCAGCAGCTGGTGCGCGGCGAAGTCATGCGCGGCAAATTCCGCGATAGCCTAGAGAAGCCAGCCCCCTTCACGCCGGGCCTGCCCACCCGCGTGGCCTGGACCATGAACGACATTTTCCACACTTTCAGGAAGGGGCATCGGGTCATGGTGCAGCTCCAGAGCACCTGGTTCCCCCTCATGGACCGCAATCCCCAGGTGTTCATGGACATCAACCAGGCCCAGCCCGGGGACTACAAGAAGGCCACCCACACCGTCTTCCACGACGCCGCGAGACCGAGTGGGATTGGCGTCGGGATATTCACAGGAAAATGAATCCTTACCACGAAGACAGGAAGACCACGAAACAGACCTCCTCCCGATTATCGACAGGACCCGGGTCGATTGTTGTCAGCCGGATTGCGTGGAGTGGATGGAGTTGGCGTTTGCTGCGGTATCAGCGGTTGAAGGAGGTTCAGGCTGGGCAAGACCGATAGTCAGGAAAGAAAATGGAACCACCGATGCACGCCGATCAAGACAGGGATTCGCAGGCACGCACGCGCCTTAGAATCGTCGGGGAAAAATCAACTCACCGAAGCTTGAATGGATCGGGACGTTCATCGCGCGGGCACACTGAAGGCGGCTTTCGGCGTAGCCGGAAATGATCCCGCGCTATTGGAGCGGAAGATCCGAGCTTCTATTGATGTTCATCATGCCTTTATCGGTGTTCATCGGTGGCTAATCCTTACTTTTCCTTCCACCCTTCGAGCACCCGGAACCGGCTGCCCATCAGGCCGGGGAGGGTGAGCTGGAGCAGGTTCTCGGTGCGCAGCTTGCGCTCGGCATCGGGCAAGTCCATCCACGAAGCTCCCCACTCATCCAGGGGCGCGTGGATGCGGATCCACTTGCTCAGTTCCATGTGGCTGAGATTCGACAGACCCTCCTGCTCCAGCAAGGAGGCAAGTCGCGTGAAATCGACATCCGCTGTCAGATCCGCTTCGCCCAGATCCTCGTGCCACTTCCCGTCCACGCTGTGGGCCTTGAAGCGGCGCAGGTCGGCGCCCTTGGCCAACAGCCGGTCAGCGGACTCGCCATAGTCCACGGTAAGGAAGAGGCCCGCCTCCAGCGGTAGTGCCAATTCGTGCACCACGCTCGGCAAGACCTCGCACCAGATGCTCCCGTCGCGGGGTTCCAGGCCATCAGTCTGGCTGGTGAACCAGGCCCCAGCTTCGCCAGGATCGGCGGCCTGCCACTCAGGACCTGTGGCTGTCAGCACCTCCCGGGTCCAGCGTTCGCCCTCCCAGCGCCAGGGCTGGGCGGGCAGGGCATCGAGCAGCTCGTTGCTGAAGACGGCGCCGGTGAAGGATTCCAAGGGATCGGATTCGGCGGCAAACCGCGCGCGGTTTGTCGCTAAAAAAGGAGCCAGGGCCATTTCAGCGGCCCTTCTGGCGGCCGGGTTGTCGTCGCGATGGACGTACACGAGCGCTTCAGCGAATGAACCCGACACGGCGTTCAGCACATCGCGACCCAGCCAGCCGCGGCCCGCGCCTGGCTCCAGGGCCATGAACCGCGCAGGCCGGCCCAGCCACTCCCAGGCTGCTTCCAGCCGCAGGGCGAGGGTCTGTCCCAGCAGGGAACCCAGGTCCAGGGCCGTGTAGTAGTCCTTGCCGTCGAAGCCCCAGGGGCCGCCACCATCGGACATCGTTCGGCGGTAGTAGCCGTGCTCCGGATGATAGAGGCCCAGGGCCATCACCTCGGCCGCCGCGATGGGGCCTTGGGCGAGACGGGATTGCAGAAGCGCGTCCAGCGGATTCACTTCTTCTCCAGGGGCCACTTCTCCAGCAGCACAGGCAGCAGCCACTGGGTGAGCAGCAGGGCCAGCGCGACACCCCCCAGACAGGCCAGACCGAGACCCCGCAGGCCCCGATAGCCGCTGAAGACCATGCCTCCGAAGCCGGCAAGGGTGGTGCCGGAACAGACGGCGTTCACCCGAGCCACGCGCTGAGGCGCGTCGGCCTCGCTCCGGGCTCGGTGCAGCAGGTTGAAGGCCGTGTCCACACTCACGCCCAGCGCGATGGGGATGGCCATGAGGGACAGGAAGGTCAGTGGTTCGCCGCCCCAGCCGAGGGCCCCGAAGACTCCTGCCTGGCTGGCGAGAAGGGGCACCAGGGCACATAGGGCGAAGCGCAAGCTGCGTCCGAAGAGCGCGATCACCGCAAGGATGCCCACCAAGGCCAGGAGTACGGCCTCCTGGACGGCCTCTTTGGCGATGCCCTTCACCACCCGGAAGAGGGGCTGGGTCCCCACGAAGCGGCCGCCAGCTGCTTCCACGATGGGGCTAAGCCGGGCGAGGGCGGCCTCATCCAGCCGCAGGGGCACCGTCAGGGCGGGCGCCAGGGGCGGGAGCTTCCGGCCCCGGCGGAGCCGATCCCAGAGGTTCCATGGGTGGTGCTCCTCCGGCTGGGGGATCCGCGGCAGCAGCGACTGCAGGGCCCGCACAGGCTGGGCTGGATCCGCGGAAGCGGAGGCCAAGGCCGTCAGGGAACCCTCCAGCGCGGCGGGATCCAGGCCAGCCTTGGCGGCAGCTTCCAATACTTGCCGACGCCAGGTTTCCGACCCGAGTACGTGACGCAACTCGGGATCGAGGGTCTTCCACTCGGGCACCGGCAAGCCGGCCTCCCGCAGAATGGGGCTGAGCTTGTTCCACCGTGCAGGCAGGCGATCCGGATCCTCCAGAGGGATCTGGAGGGCCAGGGGCTGGAGGCTGGCCCCGAGGGTTCGCGTCAGCCGCTCCTGCAGGGTGAGGGCCGGATTTCCCTTGGCCCGGAAGCGCCGTAAATCCTCCTCCCAGCGGGTGCGGGGTGCGCCGACCAGGGCCAGGACCAGGAGGCCCAGGGCTGCCCAGGGGGCCCAACGGCGACGGGGAGAAGAAGAAGCTGCGGGTCCTGGAGCAAAGGTCCCAGTCCCGCGGTCCAACCAGATCAGGAGCTTTGGCAACACCAGGAAGGTGGCGACGAGACAGGCCAATAGGCCGAGTCCGGTGGTCAGACCCAGGTCGCGGATCCCCGGGAAGGGGGCAAAGGCCAGGGCCAGGAAGGCCAGGGCCGTGGCGAGGGCCCCGGCCACTACGCCTGGGCCCGTGCTGAGCAATGCCGCCTGCAAAGCCTCAGCCTTGGACTGACCCGCCCGGCGTTCATCCCGGTAACGGCTGAAGAGCAGGATGCCGACATCGTCGCCAACCCCCAGCAGCACCGCGCCGAAGCCTGCGGCCATGAGGTTCACCCTGCCCAGGATCCAACCCGTGAGCCCCAGAGCCCAGACCATGCCGATGAGGAGGGGCACCATGACGAACCCGTAACCTGCCAGGGTCCGGAAGCCCAGCCAATAGACGAGACCGATGAGGACAAAGCTCAGACCTAGGCTCAAGAGGACTTCCACCGTGAGGCGATGGGACTCCCAGGCCGTGATGGCGTGTGCGCCGGTGACCTGTAGGCGAAAGGCACGTCCATCCCCTGGCCCTAATGCAGCCTCCACCTCCCGGAGGCTCGCAGAGGTGGGCAAGGGTCCGTGGGCTCCGCGCCCGAGCCAGGTCATGACGCAGGTGGTGGCCTTCGCGTCCGTGGTTGGAAAGCCCGCCACCAGAGGCAGCAGTACGAAACGTCCGTCCTTCGTTTCGAAATACCCGGTGCGGACGCGCAGGGTGAAGGCTCGGCCAAGCTCCGTGGCCTTGGCCATGCCTTCACCGTTCTGGGGCGCGAGGTCGCGCAGATTCAAAGGATCGAGTCGGGCCAGGGCCGCGGCCAGGGGCTCTGGCGACGACAGCGCCTTGGCGGTGGCCTGAAGGCGGCGTTGGAGTGAGGCGGGGTCCATCAGTGGCGCCAGGCCGTCCCCCAGCCAGGCGGGCGCCAGGGTGTAGAGGGTTTCCGTGGTGAGGCGGCTCACCGCTGCATCGCCTTCT
>CAIXHJ010000440.1 GCA_903919165.1 uncultured Holophagaceae bacterium | reverse complement strand
GGAATGGCCGAGGCATCGTGGGTGAATCCCTCGAAGAGGCTCCGCTTGCCTTCCAGCAGCTTCTTCAGAAGCTCGGGACGGTAGCCATCCAGGCGGCTGAACAACGTCAGATCGTGGGCCCGCGCCAACACGTTGATGGTGTCCATCTGCACGAAACCGAGCCGCTCGATGAGGGCCTGCAGCGTGGCCGTCGTGACGCGCCGAATGGGATCCTCCAGCAGTCCCTGGGCCCCCAGGAAGAGGCGTTGCGCGGCGGAGGAGGAAATGGACTGGCAGGAAGCGGCCATGGACGAACCAACCATTCAGATCTTGGCCGCCAGCTCGGCACCCTGCCGGATGGCGCGCTGGGCATCGAGTTCCAGGGCGAGGTCGGCGCCGCCGATGAGATGCACCCTCTTTCCCGCTGCCTTCAGCGGCTCCGCGAGATCGCGCACGGAGACCTGGCCCGCGCAGAGGATGACGTGGTCAACGGCCAGGCACTTCGAGCCGGCATCCTTGCCATCGCGGATCCACAGGCCTTCGTCGTCGATGCGCTCGTAGTGGATGCCACCCTGCATCTTCACTTGCAGGGCCTTGAGCGTGGCCCGGTGGATCCAGCCCGTGGTCTTGCCCAGGCCCGCGCCCATGCGGTCGCTCTTGCGCTGGAGCAAAAAGACTTTCCGCGCGGGTTCCAGGGGCCGGGGCGCGGGCAGCAGGCCGCCCCGATGGGCGTGGGCGCCATCAACACCCCACTCGCTCAGGTAACGGTCCACCTTGGGAGCGTGGTCCGGCTGCACCAGGAACTCCGCCACGTCGAAGCCGATACCGCCGGCGCCGATGACCGCGACAGTCTTGCCTGCGGTCTTCCTGCCGGACAGAAGGTCCTGGTAGCTGATGACCTTGGGATGGTCAGTGCCCGGGATGTCGGGCCTGCGGGCCTGGACGCCCGTGGCAAGGACGATCTCGTCGAAGTCCGCAAGAGCCTCCACCGTGGCCCGTTCGCCCAGGCGCACCTCCACGCCCGCCGTGGCCAGACGCCGTCCGAAGTACCGCAGCGTCTCAAAGAACTCCTCCTTACCCGGCACGCGCTTGGCGAGGTTCAGCTGTCCACCCAGTTCCTGGGCCGCCTCAAAGAGGGTGACGACGTGGCCGCGCTCGGCGGCATGACAGGCGAAGCTCAGGCCCGCGGCGCCCCCACCCACCACGGCGATCCGCTTGGGGGCGACCGTGGCCGCGAACACGAGTTCCGTTTCATAGCAGGCTCTTGGATTCACCAGGCAGGTGGCGCGCTTCTGCTTGAAGACGTGGTCGAGGCAGGCTTGGTTGCAGGCGATGCAGGTGTTGATGTCCTGGGCTCGATCTTCGGTGGCCTTCTTGACGAAGTCGGGGTCCGCCAGCAGGGGCCGGGCCATGCTCACCATGTCGGCGCAACCGCCGGCGAGGATCTCCTCGGCCACTTCCGGCGTGTTGATGCGGTTCGTGGTGATGAGGGGGATGCCCACCACGCCCATCAGCTTCTTCGTCACCCAGGCATAGGCGCCCCGCGGCACCATGGCGCCGATGGTGGGCACCCGGGCCTCGTGCCAGCCGATGCCCGTGTTGAGGATCGTGGCGCCCGCGGCCTCGATGGCCTTGGCCAGTTGGACCACTTCCTCCCAGGTGCTGCCGTCGGGGACCAGATCCAGCATGGAGAGCCGGAAGATGATGATGAACTCCGACCCCACGGCCTCGCGCACGGCCTTCACCACCGCCACGGGGAAGCGCATGCGGTGCTCGAAGCTGCCGCCCCAAGCATCGGTCCGGCGGTTGGTGCGGGCGGCGATGAACTGGTTGATGAGGTAGCCCTCGCTGCCCATGATCTCCACGCCGTCGTAGCCCGCGCGCTGGGCCAGGGCCGCGCAGCGGGCGTAGTCGCGGATCGTGGCGCGCACGCCCCGGTGGCTGAGTTCCCGGGGTTTGAAGGGCGTGATGGGGCTCTTCAGGGCAGAGGGGGCCACGCTGAGGGGGTGGTAGCTGTAGCGTCCGCCGTGGAGGATCTGCAGGGCGATCTTCCCGCCCGCGACGTGCACGGCCTCGGTCACTTTCCGGTGCTT
>CAIXHJ010000439.1 GCA_903919165.1 uncultured Holophagaceae bacterium | reverse complement strand
TCATGGGATTCTGATGCATTGGGCCACGCTAGCCTGGTGGCGAAACTGGGCATCTGTTCTGGGGAGTCTGCTGGTTCTGAATTTACTCATCGAGTTTGCAACTCTCGCGGGAGATTTATCTAAGAATGGTGTCCATTTTATTGTTTTCATTCGTTATTGGTTGTGGAATCTGCCTCCATTCATGGTCATCGCCCTGCCCATTTCGTTTCTTCTCGGAACCCTTCTCACCCTTTCAGAGGCGGCTCTCCATCGGGAGTGGCTTGCCCTCAGAGCTGGAGGCGTGAGTCTCCTTCGCTGGCTGTGGAGCAGTCGAGGGGCTTGGGGGCTTGTAGCCCTACTCACCTTTCTTCTTCAGATTGAATTTTCTCCAAAAGCCATCGGCCATGCTAACAATCTTTATAGGCAAATCCTAAACCGGTCACAAGTTCAATCAGCCACACGTCCCTGGCTCTATCTAGGATCCACCGGAGTCCTTTGGCACCTTGAGAGCCACGAACGTTGGGGGTTTCCATTGAAGGCGCCGGGCGAGGCCCCAATCCTCCTGCACTGGCGATTGGGTGATTCCCATTCTGGGGCACTCGCCTGGGGAGGGATGCACCTTGTGCAGGGTCCTTCTGCGGACCTATTGTTCCCTTCCAAGGTCCTCCGCGACACAGCCAACGCCGAGGAAGCCAGCACCAGGGAATTGCTGCAATGGCAGTCCTGGGCGCCAGACCCGGAACGGGCCTACATGCTTTGGGGCCGCATCCTGGGCTGGCTCGCGGGCCCATGCCTGTTGCTCGCGATGCTTTCCTTCGCTTTTCCGGGCCCCCGCCAAGGCCGTGGCCAGGCGCTTGGCGCAGGATTGGTGGCAGGACTCGTTTTCCTCAGTCTTCAGACCCTTTTCGGTGGTGCAGCTAGGGCTTCAGAGATTCCGGCCTATTGGGGCGTCATCGCTCCACTCATGTTGCTCTTGGCTCTTTCCCTCCTGCGCCTGAAGCACCTGAGGACCTGATGACCAGCAGCCTTCTGGATCGGGCCCTCGACCCTCTGCAGAATCACCCAACCCTGCGACACGGCGACCGGGTCCTCGCGGCCATGTCAGGAGGCGTGGATAGCTCCGTCATGGCTGCGCTTCTTCATAGGGCCGGCTACGAGGTGGTCGGCGTTTCCATGCAGCTCTTCAGCAAAAGAGAGAGTGAAGATTCGAAAGGTCAATGTTGCACGCTAGATGACTTCCAGGATGCCAGGAGAGTCGCGTACGAAACGGGATTTCCGCACTATGTCATGGAGTTCGAGGCTCGCTTCAAGGAAACGGTCATCGAAGGCTTCATTCAGGGCTACCTTAAAGGAGAAACTCCCAGTCCCTGCATTTGGTGCAACCAATACATTAAGTTCTCCGCGTTGCTGGACAGGGCCGAGGCCATCCAAGCCCCCTTTGTCGCAACTGGGCATTACGCGACCATTTCCCGGTCTCATGCACGCTGGCATCTCCACAAAGCCTCGGATCTCACGAAGGACCAGAGTTATTTTCTCTTCCACCATACTCAAGCGACCCTGCCCCGCAGCCTCTTCCCCTTGGCCCACCTGACTAAGACGGAAGTTCGTCAACTCGGGGCCGAGTTGGGGCTCCACCTGGCGGAGAAACCCGAGAGCCAGGAGATCTGTTTCGTCACTCAGGATCGCTACGATGCCTTCCTTGAAGCCGAAGGGCGTGACCCTGGAGTTGGGGAGGGCGACATCCGCCACCTGGATGGCCGTTGGCTCGGACGACACCGAGGCTACTGGCGTCATACCGTAGGACAGCGGCGAGGCCTCGGGGTGGCCTATTCGGAACCTCTCTATGTCGTTCGAACGGACCCTGCCAACAACATTGTCTGGGTGGGAGGCGAAACGGACCTGTTCGCCAGGGATCTGGTGGCCCGCGATCTCAATTGGGTCCAGGGCACCCCGACCTCTCCATTGGCATGCGAAGCCCGCATCCGCAGTCGTTCCCCTGAAGCCGAGGCGCTGGTCATCCCCCTTCCTGATGGCGGGGCAAGGGTGTCGTTCGTCGAGCCTCAACGGGCCATCGCTCCAGGGCAGGCGGTCGTCTTCTACCGGGACGGGGAGGTTCTTGGGGGCGGGTGGATCGACCATCGCGTCGTGTGATCCCTGCCCTCTGGCCCACCGGCTAGCCTTCATGAATGAACAGTTACCGTCTTTGGGATCAGATCCACCCCTTCCTGTCAGCCGCAATCCAATTCGGGATCCTGGGCACTTTGGGTGAAGCGATGGCCGCCAGTCTGAGGTCCCCCTGCCCTGCACCCTGGTCCAGATGCTTGCCAAGGTGCTGGCCTGGGCTCTGCTCGGCCTTGTGATCAAGGCAGGATTCGTCGGCATGAAGGGCTTCACGCATGCCCTCCTCGACCATCACATCCTGCCGGCCTTCCTGGGCTCTGGTCTTGGTTGGGCTTTCGCCCTTTCCACGCTCACCAACGTCCTCTTCGGGCCTCAGATGATGCTATTCCACCGGTTCGAGGACAACCTCATCCTGGGCCGCCGAGGTTTCGACGGGATGGTTCCGGCCCTCAGAATCCTCGTCTGGTTCTGGATTCCCGCCCATACCCTGACCTTCTGCCTGCCTGTGGATTTCCAGATAGGACTGGCAGCTGCCTGGTCGTTGGCCTTGGGTCTCATCCTGGGTCTAGCTGCATTCCAAGGGTAGGTCTGATTCCCTCTGGATTTCCCTCTTTGTCGAATGGAAAAGCCCCCTTGCGGGGGCTCGTCTGGAGGCGCCGATCGGACTCGAACCGATGGATACGGGATTTGCAGTCCCGGGCCTTACCACTTGGCTACGGCGCCTTGCTGTGATGGTATGAGATTTCAAACAATGCGGGCCACTTGCGCGGCCCGGTTGTGGAGCGGGTGATGGGATTTGAACCCACGACTTCAACCTTGGCAAGGTTGCACTCTACCACTGAGTTACACCCGCGTGAGAGACCAAGACTAGCAATGGCGGGCCATCCGGTCAACGGTCTTTTTCAGCGCGACAGGCTCCACAGAGGCCAAAGAGCATGAGTTGATGCCGCGTGATCTTGAACCCGGAAATGGACTCCAGGTTCCGCAGGGAATCATCTAACCCGCAGGCATCCACTTCCGCAGTGCGGCCACAGCGTTCGCATTGGAGATGGTGGTGGTGATGGCACGAGTCGCATCGGACGAACCGCATGATCTGGTCGGTGCCAAGGACGCTCTCCGCCCATCCTTCGCGCATGAATCGCTCAAGATTCCGGTAGACCGTAGGCAAGCCAGACCTTCGTTCTGGTATGCGCTCCCAGATCTCTTCCACTGTCAGTGGGCGATCCGAATCCCTTAATACGCGGAGGATGCCCTCGCGCTGGGGTGTCTGACGCATCCCCGCGGCACGGAGGGACGGCGTGGATGTGGTGGCAGAGTCGGCCATGGCTCTAGGATGGCATATCGGGCACCATGGATGTCATGCTCCATCACACTTGGGGCAGGTTAGGTGTGTCGGATACCAGCGCCTTCTTCCTGCCGCTTTCATTCCGCCTGTTCGCCAGCTTTGGTCTGTTGGTTCTGCATGCCTCGCTCCCCGGGGATGTCCGGGCCTCTGGTCCAGGAGAGCTGTTCTATCCGACCGCACTGCTGCTGATGTTCGCGGAAGCCGCCTGGGAATCCGGTCGCGGCCTTAGGGCCTTGGATCAACTCTTCCCCACACCAAGGAATGTCTGGATCCGTTGGAACATCGGCCTGGATCTGGCTCTGGTCAGCTTGGTCATCGCCTTCCAGGGCGTGATGCAGGAACGATTTGCGACCCTCTATATCTTCCCTGTGCTGGCTTCGGCCTTCTACCTCAGCACTGTCGAGATCGTCTGGGTCGGGGTCTTTTCCTCCCTCACCCAGGTGACGCTGGTGCTCGGGTTCACCTTCGGGTTGCTGCCTCCCTTCGGTCTGTCGGGACCCATCAAGGACCCAGACCAGGGCCGCATCTCGTTCCTCCTCGGTCTCGCCTCTCTGCAGGTCTTCGCGACCACTCTGATCGTGGTGCTCATCCGGAGGAACCTGGACCACCTCCGCTCCGACCTCACCGTCAGCGAGGCAGCTGTGGACGAGCTGTCCGCCCTGCACCAGCGAGTCGTCGAGTCCATGCACTCCGGCCTGATCACTCTGGACATCAAAGGCCATGTGACCTCTGCCAATCCGGCGGCTGAATCAATCCTGAGGAGGTCTGTTCCCATCGGCATACCGATCCAGGATCTCTTTCCGCCCGGCCATCCGTTCCCGTCGCACAGGGGCCGGGAGCAC
>CAIXHJ010000438.1 GCA_903919165.1 uncultured Holophagaceae bacterium | reverse complement strand
TAGGATGAAAGCTGGTGCGCCTCAGGTGACAGTGGGATTGATCAAAGGAGAAAGCGTACGCATTACCGACGGCCCATTCATCGATTTCGCTGCGTTGACACGCCGGAACACCGGCGATAGGGTTCTACTCACTCCGCGTGGCCCCTCTCCAGATTCCATAGGAATGCGGCTCCAGGGACACTCCTGGCGCAGACCATCCTCTCGCGGAGCATCGTCCCGTAGCAGTGGAGACAGACGCATGCGATTCCCCATCGGCCTGCGCGCCCTCGCCCATCGCGACTTCCGGCTCTTTCTTTCCGGCCAGCTCATCTCCCTGATCGGCACCTGGATGCAGACCGTGGCGCAGGCGTGGCTGGTCCTCGAGTTGACCAGCTCGCCCTTCAAGCTGGGGCTCATCGGCGCGCTGCAGTTCGGCCCCATGCTCTGCTTCTCCTTCGTGGCCGGGGCCATCGCCGACCGCCTCCCCAAGCGCCGCGTCCTCATCGGGACCCAGACCGCACTGATGGTTCAAGCACTCCTCCTGAGCTTTCTCACCTGGACGGGCCGCGTGCAATACTGGCACGTGGCGGTCCTGGCCACCTGTTATGGGCTGGCCTTCACCCTCGACATGCCCACGCGGCAGTCCTTCATCGTGGAGATGGTCAGCAAGGACGACCTTCCCAACGCCATCGCCCTGAACTCCGCCATGTTCAACGGGGCCCGCATGGTGGGGCCCGCCGTCGCCGGCCTGCTGGTGGATCGATACGGCGTCGGCCCGGCCT
The DNA here is from genome assembly GCA_903919165.1 of uncultured Holophagaceae bacterium. GTDB lineage: Bacteria > Acidobacteriota > Holophagae > Holophagales > Holophagaceae > Geothrix. The sequence goes on along the minus strand of CAIXHJ010000438.1, from coordinate 1,514 downwards.
TCGGGCTGAACGGGCTGAGCTTCGTGGCAGTGATCGTCGCCTTGGCCGCCATGCGGGCCGACGGCCTGCCCAGCCCGACGCAGGGCACCACCGTCCGGGCGGAGATCGCGGCCGGCCTCCGGTACGCCCTCTACACCCCACTCGTCGCCCTGATCCTGGGCCTCCTCCTGGCCGTCAGCCTCTTCTGTATGAACCACAACGTGCTGGTGCCCCTCTTGGCGCGGGACGTGCTCCATGAGGGCGCGCACGGATTCGGTCTCCTCATGGCCGCGCTGGGGACGGGGGCGATCGTCGGGGCGCTGGCCCTGGCGTCGCTGGTCACCGGGCGCCCCGCGCTCTCCCTCATCCTTGGCGCCGCCGGCGCCGCCACAGGTCTCACGCTGCTGCTCGCGGGCATCCGCCACTTCGGGGCCGCCATGCTCCTCCTGACCCTGGTGGGGCTCGCACAGATCGTGTTTATGGCGTGCTGCAACACCACGCTCCAACTCGTGGTCCCGGACCGGATGCGGGGCCGAATCATGAGTCTCTACGGCTTCGTGCTGGCCGGGGTCACGCCCCTCGGATCCCTCCTGGTCGGGACGATCGCGGAATGGTTCGGCGTGTCGATCGCGTATGCGCTCGGCGGTGGGCTGGGAGTGGCCTGTGTCCTCGGCCTCGCCGTGTTCTGGCAGCGAGTCTGGTCGCGATCCCGGCCGGCCTCCTAACCTGACTCCCTAGCCGGTGGTGACCGGTACCAGTCCGTCCTCGATGGACCGCGTCTCGGGATGGAGCGTGAGCCGCCGTCGGTGGAAGGTTGCCACGCCGGGCCGGTGAGCCACCGAGACCACCGTGATGCCGGGGAGGCGCTCGTGGACCATGGCATAGAGCGCCTGCTCCGTTTCCTCGTCCAGCGCCGATGTGGCCTCGTCCATGAACAGCCAGTCCGGCCGATAGAGAAAGACCCGCGCGAAGCCGATCCGTTGCTGCTCGCCGCCCGACAGCTCGAGCGCCCAGTTGGCTTCCTCGTCCAGGCGAGCGGTCAGATGCGGCAATCGCGCGTCCACCAGGGCCTGCCGGAAGGCGGCGTCGGCGTGTCCCGGCGATCGCTCCGGATAGCAGAGCGCCTGGCGAAGGGTGGCAATGGGCAGGTACGGTCGCTGAGGCAGAAACAGGACTCGTCGGCCCTGTGGGATCGTCACCGTCCCGGTGCCGTACGGCCAGATGCCGGCCAGCGCGCGGAACAGCGTGCTCTTGCCGGAGCCCGACGGCCCGCTCACCACCACGCGCTCCCCGGCATCGATGTGCAGGGATGCCGCGTCGAGGAGGCTTCGTCCATCCGGCAAGTGTAGGTGGAGGCCTTGGACGTCCAGGGCGGCGCCCGGGGACGGCGTCACCCGGATCGCCCCCGCCGCCGTCGGCAGTTGCGTGGCCCGGACCAACTCCTCCTCGAACCCGATCAGCCGGTTGACGCTCGCCGTCCACTGGGCGATGCGGGGGTAGGCGTCGACGAACCAACTGAGCGCCGACTGGACCTG
>CAIXHJ010000437.1 GCA_903919165.1 uncultured Holophagaceae bacterium | reverse complement strand
TGGCATAGCGACGGTAGCCTCCCGAGAGGTTGCGTACTTTGAACCCATGCTGGGTCAGCATGCGTGCGGCAATATAGCCCCTGAGGCCCACCTGGCAAAACACCAGCAGCTCCTTATCCCTGGGGATCGCTGACAACTGGCCGCGCAACTCATCTACTGGGAGGCAGATGGATCCCGGAATGGAGCCTTGGGCATGTTCGCGGAGCGTTCGGACATCCATCAGCACTCGGGTGTCTTTGAGGTTCGCCAAGTCCTCGGGCTCCCAGAGTTCAACATCCTCGCGGCACACATTTGCAGCCACAAATCCAGCCATGTTCACGGGGTCCTTGGCGCTGCCATAGGGAGGGGCATAACAAAGCTCGAGATCCTCCAGATCGAAAACGGTCATGCCTGCCCGCTGGGCTACCGCGATCACGTCGATCCGCTTATCGACACCTGCCATGCCTACGGCCTGAGCACCAAGGATGCGGCCGTCCTCCGGAGCGAAAAGAAGTTTCAAGGTGATTGGATGGGCTCCGGGATAGTAGGTGGCGTGGTCGGCTGGATAGATGTAGATGCGCCGATATGACATGCCCTTCCGCTTGATCGCGCTCTCGGAAAGACCTGTCATGGCGAAGCTGAGATCGAACACCTTGCAGATGGATGTGCCCTGGGTGGCCTTGTATCGGCTGTCCCTGCCCAAGATCACCTCCGCCGCAATTCTTCCCTGACGGTTGGCGGGGCCTGCCAATGGGATGAGCGCAGGGTCGCCGCTCACGAATTCACGAACTTCCACCGCGTCCCCCACGGCATAAATGCCAGGATGGCTTGTGCGCATCTGGTCATCGACCACGATGCCCCCAGAAGGCCCAATAGCCAGCCCCGCCTCCCTTGCCAGGCGGGTTTCAGGCCTCACTCCCACACTCATCACCGCCAGATCGCAAGGGATTCTGTCTCCGTCATCCAGCGTGGCAACCAATCCTTCGCCCCCTTTCTCAAAGGACAAAACGGTTCGGCCCAGGCGCAGGTCCACTCCCTGTCGCCTCAATTCCTCATGCAGCGGGAAAGCCATCTCCGTATCCGCCACCCCCAGGACATGGGGGAGGCGCTCCACAAGAGCAACTTCCAGCCCGCGGTGGCGCAACTGCTCTGCCAGTTCCAGGCCGATGTAGCCAGCACCTACTACGAGTGTCCGGCCTCTGCCAGCCTTCGATACCGTAGCTAGGATGGCATCCATGTCTCCCATATTCCGGAGAGTGAAGACTCGCTCTTGCTGAGCGCCGGGGATTGGAGGTCTGATTGCCTCAGCGCCGGGACTCAAGATCAGAGCGTCATAGGGCTCCCGGAGTTCCTGGCCCGTCTTGAGATTCCGGGCCACCACATGCCGTGATGCCACATCGATGGAGATTACTTCCGTGTTCACTCGCACATCGATCTCGAAACGCGCCTTCAAGCTCGCAGGCGTCTGGAGCAATAGGCGCGAACGGTCAGTGATGACTCCTCCGATGTGATACGGCAACCCGCAATTCGCGAAGGAGACGTACGGGCCGCGTTCAAAGACCACGATGTTCGCTTTTTCAGACAGCCTTCTGGCGCGAGCAGCGGCGCTGGCACCGCCAGCAACGCCACCCACGATTACGATTCGAGGGGCACCGGACATGAGTTCCTTTCAGAGGGAGGGTCGCCTTCGTGAGTGAAGACCGCTAGCCCCTTGCGAAAGGGCATGAACCCCCGGCACATGGGGAACTCGGCGCGTAACTGGACTCTTGGGCCCCAGCGGTGGCAACGGCCACGATGGACAACTGACGTCTCATCCCGAATGCCTCACCGCAATCCGGGCAAGCATGGGCGTCAGGGGCGGAGACTTTTTCGAGTGTTTCTTCCTGGGCTCCGCAGGCCTGACATTTGTATTCATAGATCGGCATATTTCCCTCACGCTTGACAGTTGATCCTTGTGAAATGAGTGGCGGTCAGCATCTGAACCAGGCTCCTGTGGAGTCCTGGAACTACTTCATCATGAGCCATTCTTTTAGGCCTGCCCCAGACGCAAAGGCCCCCACATGGCGCTTGAGTTCCCGACCTTTGCCATCCAGGACCAGCAAGGTGGGGTAACCCTCAACTCGGAAGCGCTCCGCGACCTTCATGTTTTCAGGCAGAGGCAGCCGGTATCTTGTTTCCGTCATCAGGGAGACAGGTACATACCCTGCAAGCGCCTTCTGGGCATCGATCGAAGGGAATACATTGTTCCTGAGATGCTGGCATGGCGGACACCACTCGGCCCAGATGTCCACGAACAGGGGTTTGCCCTCTCTTACGGCTCGCTTCTGGGCTGAGGCGAGGTCGTGCTCCCAGGTCACTGGACTCTGAGCGAGTAGGGGAAGAGAGGAGACAAGGATGCCTGCGATCATTTTCATGTATTCCCCACGGGCCGACCGTGTTTCAGCCACGGCACAATAAATACTTACATATACCTATATGATTAACAAATATTTTTATAAACCACAGTTCCTCGGTGGCTCCAGGAATACAGAAGGGTCGAAAAACGTCGAAGATATGAAGTGTGGTTCCGATAAGACCGTTCAGGGTGGTATTGAGGTTGAAGGTGAGGTTCCGGTGAGCATGCGTGAATCCTAGATCTTGCTGAGATAGCTTCAGGGCCCTGATGGAGGAGGCCCCATGAGACGAGATGTTCGAGAACCGTTGCCAGTGAAAGGTTCTCATCCCAGGTCATGACCCGAGGGGACAGTCCTCCGTTAACCCTTGAAGTTCCCGGATCTATTGCGCGTCCCTCCTCGTCTTCTCATGCATCGCAGCACCCACCGCAAGCGCGTTCCGCTTGCGGCGAACTTCTCGCATGTGGAGGTAGATCTTCGTTCTGGCATTGTTCTGATGGTTCATCAGGTTTTGGACGGCCTTCACTTCTCCGGTTTTCTCGTAGGCCATGGTGCCGTAGATATGGCGGAGGTCGTGGATCCGGACTGGCACGACCAGTTCCTTCCTTTCTGCGACAAGGTGCGATTTCCCGAGCCCGAGCGTTTCCCGAATGGCTAGCCAGGATTCCTCAAGGTTCACCACTGGGCCATAAGGGCACAGGCTACGCTTCCCGGTCCTCTGACCGGCAGGACTGGTTTTCGACCCCCCAAATCTGTCACTCGATCCTCAGAATCTGCAATCCGAAGGCAGGGCTTACTTTTCAAGCCCCAGAGCGTGTCTCCTGATGTGGACGGATGACCCGCCCCAATACCTGGAGGTTCCCATGCGCACCCATTCCCTTCCTCTTGCCGCCTTCGGGGTGGCTCTTTTGGCACTCGGCACATCCCTTCAGGCTCAGGGTTGTGGGTCCGGCTATGGTCCTGGTCGCGGTAACAATGGTCCCGGTTACGGTAGCTATGGCCCTAGTCGCGGGATGGGCCGTGGCTTCATGGGGCTGAATCTCACCGAGGCTCAGCAGACCAAGGTTCAGGCCATTCACGACAGTCATGCGGCTGCTATCCAGACCAAGGCGAACGCTGACCAAGCTGCACACCAGGCCCTGCGCGAGGCCATGAGGAACGTATCCACCGATCCCAAGGCCCTCCGGGCCCTGCACGAGAAGGCTTCCGCTGCCCAGTTCGACCTGATGATCGAACACCGAGCCGTGCATCAGGAGATCTTTCCGCTCCTCACGCCCGAACAGAAGACGCAGTTCGAGGCTGGGCCGATGGGCATGGGGCCCCGTGGCGGGCGCGGCATGGGTCAGGGCTTCGGCCCTGGCATGGGTCGAGGCTTCGGCCCCGGCATGAACCCCGATTGCCCAAATCGGTAAGGCCCACTTAAGGATTCACCAACCGCTATCCTGAGTAACCATGCGCGCTTCATCGGTCGTCAAGGCTACCTGGCAGCGGATGCGGCGCCCCAGGACCTGGGGCGCCGCATTGCTGCTCGGCTTGGTATGGAACGGCACAAGGGCCCTGATGGGGCTTCCCGAACCGAGCCTCGCCGAGATCCTCGCGCCTTCTTTATGGGTTGCGTTCTTCCTTGTCATCGCGCCGCTGCCCTGGCAATGGACTGGGGATGATGCCCCCATGGCCAGTACTTTGCGTGGGGCGATCCAGGCGCTTCCCTGGATGGCAGCCCTCACCCTCGGTGTCCTTCTCTTGCTTGGATCGACAGGCAACCCGATGCCATGGGGGTGGATGGGCCCAGGCATGGGCCAGGGTCCTGGGATGATGGGACGGGGAGACCCCCATCAGGGTATGGGCATGATGGGACGGGGTGGCCCCCGCCAAGGCATGGGTCCGCGAGTGGACGGGTCTAGAATCCTCCCCATCCATCCCCGCCTCTGGGCCCTTGGCATGGCCCACCTCTGCTTCGGCCTACTGCTGGGCTGGATTCTAGCGGACCGCGAGCGGGCCGAACTCCAGGAGGAGGCATCTCGCCAGGCAACGAATGAGGCCCAGTCTAGGGTGTTGCAGGGCCAGATGAACCCCCATGTCCTGTTCAATGCCATCAGTGGACTCACTGAATTGGTTCGAGAGGATCCGGTAGCCGCCGAAGCCGCTCTGGTGAACCTCTCAGACTTGTTGAGGGCCCTTCTAAACCATGGCTCGCGCCTACTAGCCCCCCTGGGAGACGAACGCCGACTGGTTGAATTGCACCTGTCCTTGGAGCGCCTCCGCCTGGGACATCGCCTCCGTGAAAGCTGGGCCTGGCCTGAAGCTCTGGATGTCCTGGAAGTTCCTCCCCTCATGATCCAGCCGCTGGTGGAGAACGCGCTGAAGCATGGTGTATCAAAGGCAGTCGGCGGTGGAGCGCTGGAAGTGAAGGTCGCCCGTGAAGGTGATTGGCTCCATGTGAGGGTTGCCAACACGGGGCCAGCGCCCAGCGACATGAAAGGACAGGAAGGCCACGGCCTGCGGAATCTTCGTGAGCGACTTGGCCTGCTGAGGGCCCCGGAGGGTTCGCTCCGGCTCGGACGCGAGGGGGACTGGACCGTGGCCGACCTGAGGCTCAAGGTGAAGGGATGAGCTCCCATTCGCTGCGAGTCCTGGTAGCTGAGGATGAGCCCTTCAACCGGCGCAGGCTGACCAGACTCCTCCGAGAGGCTGGTTGCGAGGTGGTTGCCGAACTGGAGGACGGTCCGTCCGTCCTGGATTGGCTATCCCGAGGCGAGGATGTGGATGCACTGTTTCTCGATATCCAGATGCCCGGACTGACCGGGTTGGATGTATCAGCAGACCTGCCCCGGCCTTTTCCGGTGGTGTTCGTGACGGCCTACGCTGAGCATGCCGTGCGGGCCTTCGAGCAGGCCGCCACGGACTATCTGCTGAAACCGGTCACGGCGGGACGGCTGGCGGGCACACTCCAGCGGCTTCGAACCCAGTCTGGGCGCGAATGGGGGACTCGCCCCACAGGCCCCTTCCGCATACCAATCAAGGCTGGCGACGGCGTGGTCCTTGTGGATCTCACCAAGGCCACGCACTTCGTCTTCGAGGAGGATTCTGTGTGGGCCTTTGCGGGTGAGCGCCTTCGCACCGCATGGAAAACACTGGCGGAAGCTGAGTCGGCCCTAGGCGACCGCGTGGTCCGTGGCCACCGCCACCTGCTGATCCGCCCCGAGGCCATTGTTGGCGTCCGTGCTGGCGATTCAGGCCGCCTGCGTGTTCGCCTGGCGGGGGGAGTAGAACTGGAAGTAAGCCGAGGTGCTGCTCCCAGAATAAAGGAACGTCTTCGTTTGACCTAGGTCTAATCGGCGGCCCTGGCTCAATTATGAATGCTGATATAACTGTAAAGGCAACCTACGTCGCTCGATCCATGTGGATCCGCTTTGAACGGCGCGGGCTAATAGAAACGGTTCTGGCAGAGGCCGGTTGGTGGCTGATCCTGTCTGAACATTGGGCCTCAGGCCCGAGACGGAGGCAAAGATGGAAAGCACGATCTATCGAATCCAGGGAATGACCTGCGGCATGTGTGCGAAGCACGTGGAGAAGGCGCTGCGCTCAGTGGCCGGAGTGTCTGGTGTAGCCGTGGATGTGGCCAAGGCATCGGCAACCGTCGAGGGTACAGCCTCCATTGAGGACATGGCCGCGAGTGTGGCGGCGGCTGGCTATGAGATGGTCGGACCAGCATAAGCATTGAAGGAGGATAGGTGAGCCAGCAGACTTACAACGTCTCGGGCATGACCTGCGCGGCTTGCGTCCGTCATGTGGAAAAGGCCCTCACCTCGACACCTGGCGTGGTGTCCGCTTCGGTCAACTTGGCCACATCAACCGTTGCTGTGGAAGGCACAGCTTCCTTCGAAGCCTTGGCCCTTCAAGTCGAGGATGCCGGATACGGATTGATTCAAAACAAGCCCGAGGCCGCCGGTGGCGAGGAGGAGGATCTGACGCCTGCCTTCCGCCGGATGGTCTTCGCGCTGGTCCTGACTGCGCCCATGTTGGCCACAATGATTCCAGGGCTCGGCTGGCGGCTTCCTGGCTGGGTGCAAGCGCTGCTTACCACCCCCGTGGTGTTCTGGGCTGGCCTGGGCTTCTTTCGCCGGGCCTGGAGACAGGCACTGCATGGTCAGGCTTCCATGGACACGCTTATTGCGCTCGGATCAGGCATTGCCTGGGCCTTCGCCATGGGCGAGTGGTTGAATGGTGCCCATCACCTCAGCTTTGAGACGGCCTCAGCCCTGGTTGCTTTTCTGCTCACGGGAAAATTCCTTGAAGCAAGGGCCAAAGCTCGCGCCACTGGTGCCCTGAAAGCCCTGTTGTCTCTCGCACCGCCCACCGCCCTTCGGATCGGGCCGGATGGCTCCGCGCTTGAAGTGCCTGTGTCTGAGTTGCATCCAGGCGACCGGGCTCGGGTGCTGCCAGGGCAGGCGGTCCCGGCAGATGGGCGGGTTACTGTGGGACTGGCCGAAGTGGATGAATCCATGCTGACCGGGGAGCCGCTTCCCGTGGCGAAAACGACCCATGACCCCCTGGTTGCGGGGACAGTCGTTCACGGCTCCGCACTGGAGATGGAGATTCTCGCGGTCGGATCAGACACCCAGTTGGCCCATATGGCGGCCATGGTCGCCCAGGCCCAGGGCTCCAAAGCACCTGCCCAGGATCTGGCGGATCGCATCAGTGCCGTGTTCGTTCCCACCATCCTGGTGCTAGCTCTGGTCACCTTTGTGGGTTGGTGGTGGTTGGGTGGAGGTTTCACCCATGCCTGGCGTCCAGCTGTGACCCTCCTTGTGATCGCCTGTCCCTGCGCCTTGGGTCTGGCGACGCCGGTGGCGGTCATGGTGGGTCTCGGCGCGGCAGCCCGACAGGGTGTGCTCGTTCGGGATGCGGCGGCTCTAGAGGCTCTGGGGCAAGCCACGGACCTGGTCTTCGACAAAACCGGAACACTCACCGAAGGCCGACCGCGTTTGAGGCGAGTCATCGCCTGCGGAGCCATCGCAGAGAATGAACTCCTTGGGGTCGCGGCCAGTCTTGAGCGGGATTCCGAACACCCCATTGCCCGTGGGATTCGTTCAGCGTTTGAAGGTGCTGTCCGACCCGTCCAGGAATTCCGGGCCCACCCCGGAGGTGGCATCTCCGGTGTAGTGAGCGGAACTGCCTGGCGTCTCGGCAGCGAAGCCTTCCTCGGGCAGTCCTTTCCGGATGTTGATGAGGACGGGATAGCCGTGGGTTTGGCGAGCGAGTCCGGTCTTCAGGGAGTATTCGTTCTGGGGGATCGTTTGCGTCAGGAAGCCCCACGGGTTGTGGAAGCGCTCAAGCAGCAAGGACTGAAACTCCACCTTCTGACCGGGGACCGGGAGGCGCCAGCCCGTCTGATGGCGACTGCGGCGGGAATCTCCATGGTGATTGCCGGGGTCCGTCCCGAAGGTAAGCTGGCCGAGTTGAAGAAGATTCAAGAAGACGGCGGAGTGGTAGGGTTCGTGGGTGACGGCGTGAACGATGCACCGGCCCTCGCCCAGGCTGACTGCGGCATCGCCATGGGGTCTGGCGCAGGCGAACAGGGCACTGGGGCAGCCATGGCTGCGGCGCCATTGGTGCTACTGCGACCTGGACTGGAACCTATCCTTGCCGCTCGACGATTGGCCTTGAAAACACACCTTGTGATCCGCCAGAACCTAGGTTGGGCCTTCGGCTACAACCTGATACTCGTTCCACTGGCAGCCTTTGGCCAACTCGAAAGGTTTGGTGGCCCTATGCTCGCCGGAATCGCCATGGGCATGAGTTCGTTGACGGTGATTCTTAATGCGCTCAGATTGAGGCGATAGACGACCTTCCTTGTCTTTCGCGCAAGCCTGCCGGAAAGACACGATACACCACGGCCACCATTTGCAGGTGAAGGACACCAACAATCATGGAGGGCATCATGGGCGACAAGGGCGGCAAGAAGGACAAAGAGAAGAGCCAGAAACAGAAAACTGGAAAGCAGATAGAGAAAGCAAAAAACAAGCAGGAGAAGGATCCAAAGAAAAAGGTCTGATATCGAGGTCTCTCGACCCAGGGTGTTCCTGGACAGCGATGAGTTCTCGCCAGCCGATCAGGCTGCGGTAGTTCCGGTACCCAGGAGAGTCAGCAGCAGCTACTCAACCTCAATCGCCCGAAGGTCCTTCCCCGGCTTGAACCTGATGCTGTGGCCCTTGGGGATCGGAACGGTGGCACCGGTCTTGATGTTCCGGCCCATGCCCCTCTTTCGTGGACGGGGCTCGAAGACTCCGAAGCCACGGATCTCGATCCGGTGATCGTCCAGAAGGGCTTCCTTCATGCGGTTAACGATGAGATCAATCGCCTGGAGCGCAGTGGGTCTTGGGATGGACAAGGTCTTCATCAAGACGTTTG
>CAIXHJ010000436.1 GCA_903919165.1 uncultured Holophagaceae bacterium | reverse complement strand
GATGCGTGCAGGTTTGCCGCCCCGCCAGCCGGCGGTCCACTTCATGGTGTAGGTACCCGGGGGTGGCGTGTCGTGGGTGTACTCTCCGGACCAGCGGAGCATGCCCCCCGAGGCTGTGCGGCGTCCGCCTTCCGCCAGAGCGCCATCGGGCTCCTGCACCTGGAGGCTGCCACCGGTGTATTCATCGTTGGCCTGGATGGATATTACCCGCAGCCGTGTTCGCGCCGTGGACACCCACCAGCTGCGCACCAGCTTCAGGCCCGAGTCCGGTTCCAGGATCTCCAGACGGTTCTCCCCGTTCTGGGTGGTGAGTTGCGTGTTCAGCGTAGTTCCGACGCGGGTTGACCAGGTCAAGGTCGCACCGTTGAACCACACCTTCAGGGTGCGCTGGCGCCAGACCTGACGCGCCACCTCGGCCTCCCGCTGCAGGCGTTCCTGGCGCAATTGTGCCGCGGTGCGGGTGTCCTCGGCCTCGGTGTCCACACCGCCTTCCTCTCCATCGTCGAAGTCGTTCCAGTGCCGGGCTTCGTCCTTGGGCGGGTCCGGATCCTTGGGATCCACCAACTTGATCCGCAGATTCACGGCGCGGTCACTGGACCATCCACCCAACTCCGGGGCCAGTTCCATGCGCCACAACTTGAGGTCGGGTGTATAGGACCCCGGGGCTGGAGGCTTGGGCGTGCGGGCCTTCTGCGCGCCCAGAATGGAAGCGCTGAGGAGGAGGGCCAAAACCATCACCTGCCTCATCGCACACCTCCGTCCTGCACTTTCAAATCGACGCCATCGCAGGTGACCCACTGCCCTTCGTTCGACATGAGGCTCAGCTTCACGGGACGCAGACGGTAGCAGCCTGCCATGCCAGCCCGCAAGTGGATCCTTACGGTGTTGGTATTCCAGTTCCATGCCCGGTTGAAGAGGAAGGTCACTTTGTCCGGGTGGACCTCGATGCGCGGCTTGGTCCAGGTGTCCGAGGATCCTTCTTCCGTGAAGGCCTTGCCTTCGAGTACGAAGCCTTCGAGCTTCACCGTGGGGTTGAGGCCGCCAGGGATTGGCACTTCGAGCAACACGTAATCTGTATCCCGATCCGTACGGAACTGCACCTGCATCCAGGCCTCCTCACCGGTCTCCATGGTCCCGGTCCACGGCTGACGGATCCACCCCTGGCGGGCATTGCCGGTTTTCTGGGGCGTCTTCAGGCGCCACAGATTCCGGTTCACGGTCATGCGCAGGGCCGAGGAGGCCTCGCCCTTCGGCACCCCGGCTGCGCTTCCCGGCACCTGGTAGGCATAGGTCCACACCAACAGGCCCTTGCCGTTGGCTGTGACGGTCACCGGTTTCGGCTCGGCCATGACATAGCTGCCGGCCCGTGGTTCCCGCGAATTCCAGCGGGGTGTTTCCGGTCGTTCCTTGAATTGAAAAGAGGGACCGCCCTGCACCGTGGCCTGGATGGCAAGCGGGCCGAAATCCAGCGGCCGGGTCTTCATGAGGTAGGGCAGCAGGTCCACGATCTGGCCCGTGGTCCAGGTCGAGTACCACCCATACCCGCGATACTCCGAGGCCAGGAAAGTCTCGCCCTGACGGATGAGCGGCGACTGCGGCCGCGCCAGACACAGGGCTTTCAGCGCCATCACCGTGGGGAGCACATCACCCGAAGCGTAGCTCCACCAATCCTCCCGACGACCCTCCCAGCGGGCCAGGCCGCCCTTCACTACCGCCCGCTGCTCCAGACGCTCGGCGAGAGTGGCCGCCTTGGGATGCTTCGAAAGGACAGCGGCGAGGGCTGTCATGGCGTGGACGTGAGCCCCGGTCCACTTTCCGCTCAGCACCTTGTCGGCGGAACTGTCCACGAGTCCTGCGATGGGCTCGCCGGTCTGGGCCAGTGAGAGCAGCAGGAAGGCTGCGTCGGCTTGGGGATCGGCGCTTCGATCCTTCCCTGGCTTCCCACCTCCCTGATCGGCCTGTCGTGCCACCTGCTGGAAGAGGTTCAGGGCGGCCATGCGGCCCCGATGGTAGACACCTTCGTCCACGGCATAGCCCAGTCGCTGCATGGTGGCAAAGCTCTGGATGGCGTAACCCGTGGTGTGGGGGTTGGCATTCAGACCGAAATCGTTCGGCGCGTACCAACCCCAGCCGCCGTTGGGCTGCTGATACCCGTAGACCTTGAACACGCCATCGCGGATGCTGCGATCCAGATCCGTGAGTTTCTTCCAGTCGAGGTTGGGCATGGCGCCCTGCTTCACGAGATCGGCGACCAGCAGGTTCGGCACGAAGCTGGACAGGGTCTGTTCCACGCAGCCGTAGGGATAGCCGATGAGGTAGGGCAATGAGGGCGCCGCCAGGTGTTCCAGGTTGCCCACGGGTGTGAGGACCAACAGGGCCTCGCCCTTGGCTGCGGGAGGCACCGGCAGGGTGAAGGTCTGAGATCCGCCATCCAGCACCACGGAACCTGACATGGACGCGGGCACCAGCTGGTCCTGCACGGTGACCTTCTGCCGTTCGGCATCCTTCAGGCCACCCCCTTCGACGCGGGCCGTGACGGTAAGCGGTCCGGTCTTATCCGAAAACAGCGCTAGAGCGAAGCGGAATTCGCCCTGGTCCTGAAGATTGAAAGTGCCCTCGGGAGTCCCAGTGAACTTGCCGTTCTGCACCTCGAGCCGGATCTTCCCGTTGATGGACTGGCCGGAAAGGTTGCGCACCAGGGCGATGGCGCGGGCCTCCTCGCCCACGCTCAGTGTGCGTGGCAAGGTGAGGGCCACCTGCAGGGGTTTGGAGGATGGTTTGGAACTGCGCCCCACGCCAATCTTGGTGTCAGCGGTGATGGCCGTGGCCGTGGCGCGCCAGGCGGTGAGGTTGTCCGGCAGCACCAGGTCCACGCTGGCCTTGCCATCGCTTCCTGCGGCCACGAAAGGCGTCCAGTGGGCCGTGTCTTTGAAGTTCTGGCGCACCTTGTCGTCGTCATCGGCCTTGAAGTCGCCTCGCTTCGTCTGCTTGAGGCTCCATACGGGGCGCTGGCGGCGCAGGAGATCGTGAAAACTCCAGTCCGTGGATCCGGACCTCAGCACGCCGTGGCGGCGTGTGGGGTGGAAGAAGCGCACGGGGTCCGGATGCAGTTCCTGGCTCAGGGCATAGATGGCTTCGTCCACCACGCCGACGCTGAGATCCGCTGAGGTGGGTCTACCGGCGGCATTCTTCACCTCCACCGAGACCCTCATGGGCTGACCGGGTTGATAGCGTTCCCTGTCCGTGGTGACAGCCACCTGCAGGCGGCGATCCCGCTTCGGCACACGGATGGGCACCTCCACCATCTGGCGGCGGCCCTCGGCCACGATCTCGAACACAGCCCAGACATTAGGCTGCATGGCGGCGGTGATGGGGATATCCACGATGGCTGTGGTGCCCAGGACCGTGCGGCTCCAGCGCTGGCCGAGGGTCTCGTGCTCCAGGGACCAGTGCAGGGTGAGCCTGGGCCGGGGCAGCTGCACGAGGATGCGCGCCGTGTCCCCGGGCTGGTAGTCGGGCTTGTCCGCGGCAGCTCGGAGGTCCGGTACCGCAGGCAGGGGCGTACCTTCGGCAGCCACGGTGATCTGCCGCTGAGCCATCACGGGGCGACCCTTGGAATCCTTCGCCTCGGCCACCAGCAGGAAGGCCCCGCCTTCGGGAATGCTCAGCATGGCCTGGGGACCCGGAGCCGAGGCTACAGTCTCGCCGGGCTTCAGGGCATTGGGCCGCGACCACCAGGCGGTACCGTCCTTCTCGGCCAAGATACGGGCGGCCCGCAATGCGATGGCCACGCCCGGCACCTCCTTGCCATCCAGGTCCAGGGCCCGGGCCGTTACCTGGAAGGGCTTGCCGGGCAGCGCCACCTGGCGGTCCGCGGCAATCATCAATACCAGATCGCCCGCGGCGGCACGTACCTGGGCCTGGCCGCTGTTGCGCTGGCCTGCAGCGTCAACGACCTTCACCACCATCCGCCAGAGGCCGTCACTTTCGGCCTTGAAGCTGGGTAGGTCGGCCTGGCCTTCGTCACCCAATTCCACCTGACCGCTTTCCATCAGCTGAGGTGCGGGGCCCGAGTCCTCCTCCTCCCAGACCCAGCGGCTCATGGGCGGAACCACCTTGTAGAGGAACCAGTCGGCCTTGGCGCCCCGCACCGCCGCCCCGTAGAAGTAGCGGGCGTTCGCGTGGAAGTTCAAGGCATCGCCCAGACCGACCTTGGTCTTCTCGCTGCTGACCTTGACCTCGAAGGCAGGCTTCACGAACTGCTCCACCTTGAACTCCGCCTGACCGGGCCCTTGGGGGCCCTGGAACACGATGCGGTAGAGGCCCAGGCGACCCGCGCCCGGTAGGGTGAACTGGGCCGAGTAGGTGCCGGTTTCGGCGCTCAGCAGCTTCGCCTGGCCCTCGGTGACCCTGGTGTCCTCGGGATCCAGCACGGTGAAGGCAAGGGCCTCGGATCCACTGACCACGTGGTTCTCCCCCTCTTCCACGCGACGCAGGATGGCCTTGGCGAAAACCTCCTGGCCCGGTCGGTACAGGGGGCGCTCCGTGAAGGCATAGAGGCGTTGGCGCACACTTGCAGCACTCTGGCCCTCGCTGGCGAGGATGGCGAGGCTGGGGCCCTTGCGCGCCATGACCACCCGGCGCACACCGGGCGTGACGGAGGCTTCGGCCCTGCCGCTTCCATCAAAGGTGACGGACTGAGCCTTGCCGCCCTCGATGATCTGGCCGGTGGCACCGGCCTTCGGCGCACCGTCCCGCCCATCCACGGCCTGGATGCGGATCCTGGCACCATCCTGCTCAGACAGGAGCGCTAGGTCTGTGACCATCCAAGGCACATAGGCCGCTTCGCTGCCCCGCAGCACCTCCACCAGGTAGAGGCCTGCGGCCTGGGCCGGCAGCTCCACTCGACTGAGAAATCCGTTGTCGCCGGATTCATCGTCCTCATGGCCCTTCTTGCCCGCGATGTCCTCGCTCACCTTCGGTACGATTTCGGTCACGAAGGTGATGCCGGGCTGTCCCTCTAATGGAAGCGCGGCACCCTCGCGCACTCTCGCCGGACTCGTCTTGGCCGACGTCAGACGATCCGTCTGCTTGGCCGCATCCCGCAGCACCTGAGTGGCCGTGCGGTGCACAGTGACAAAGGCACGGCGGCCGCCCCATAGCACGGCCTCACGCAGCACATCGAGGGGATCCTGGGCGCCCCGCCCTCCTTCGGCAACGGCAGTGCCGGTATCCAGCAGCACCTTCTTGAGGAAGGCATCCGGATCCTCCACCCGGTAGAGGCGGATGCGGGCCTCGGCGGGAATGGGGCCCGCAGCTTCCAGCTGTCCCGGCTTGCCCGGCAAGGTGGGTCGCAGTGTGGCGAAGGCACCGGTCCAGCCGCCTTCGCGCCAGGGCGCCTCGGCACCCCGCTTCTGGGCTGTGCCCATGGTCGGCAGCAGCAGGATGGCGGGCATCAGGAGGGTGAGGATCTGTCGGAACCAGCGCATGTCAGGACCTTGGAATGGAAGATTCGAAGTCATCACTCGCGAGCAGGCGCCAGCGGTAGAGGCCCAGGAAGGCGGGGTTCTCAGGCAGGGGACGGAAATCGGGATCGGGGTGGTGCAGCAGATCATCGAGCCGCGCCCGGCGGATCTCTCCGGCCTGGCGTGAGGCACCGCTGCCCTCGGGGCCCGTGTGGTAGAGCAGCATGGGTGCGCCGTCGATATCGGGCCGCACGAAGGCCATGGCGTGATCGGGCTGGGACCGGGCCCCGCCGCGGGCGAAGAAGATCAGGTCGCCGGGCCGCGCCAGCTGCAGATCCCTGCCCAGGGACACACAGGAAAGGCTGCGCAGGTAGGCACCCTTGGCGAAGGGCTGGGGACCCTCCGGAGTGGGGAAGCCGGTGCGCCAGTCCCGGGCGAAGATCGGAGAAGGATCCTGCCCTGGCGGGCCCTCCGTGAAGGCTACGCGTTCCCGCCAGGCGACCGTGTGGAGGACCAGTGCCTCGCGGAAGGCGAAGCGCAGGAGACCCGCGCAATCCCGCTGGGCGGGCTCCCAGGCTGGGCTGGGCGCCTCCAGCTGCTGCTCCAGCAGGGCCACGAACCAGGTGCGGAAGGCTTCGCGGTCACCTTCCTCGCCGAGCGAGCCTGCCATTGAAGCCGAGGCAGCTGCCATGGACAAGGATTGTCTAAAATGGGGCCAGGCGGTGACGGTCAGCTCCGCAGGCCGGTCGGCCAGCAGGAAGAACCCCGTGGCCGCGCTTCCCCAGGCAGGCGCGCCACTCATGGTTATTCCCCATCCGATGCGTCTCAGACCCAGCAG
>CAIXHJ010000435.1 GCA_903919165.1 uncultured Holophagaceae bacterium | reverse complement strand
GAGCACCATTTCACTTCCAGCGAGACCGTTCGTGATGTCGTCATCGGCATGGCGGATGGACTGACGGTCCCGTTCGCCCTGGCCGCCGGACTATCGGGCGCGGCGGTCGCCACCCGCGTTGTCGTCACCGCCGGGATCGCGGAAATCTCTGCTGGCGCTATCGCAATGGGATTGGGTGGCTACCTGGCCGCGCGAAGCGATGCCGAGCACTATGCCAGCGAGCGGCGGCGGGAAGTGCAGGAGACCAAAACAGTCCCGGCGGTGGAATCCCAGGAGATCACAGAAATTTTTAAAGCCTATGGAATCGCGCCCAAAGATAGCGCGCCCGTGGTCGCGGCCCTGCGCCTGAACCGCAAAGCCTGGGTCGACTTCATGATGCGCTTTGAACTGGGGCTTGAAATCCCGGATCCCAAGCGGGCGTTAAAGAGCGCCCTGACGATCGGGGGCGCCTATATCGCCGGGGGGTTGATTCCCCTGCTGCCCTACATGCTGCTGGGAACGCTCACGGCCGCCTTGAGAGTCTCGGTCCTGGTGACGTTGCTGGCCTTGCTCCTCTTTGGATTCGTCAAAGCCAAGTTCACTGGATCAGCCCCCGTTCGCAGCGCCCTCCAGACCCTCCTGGTCGGTGGGTTGGCGGCCGCAGCAGCATTCATCATCGCCCTGGCCATCTCGTGACACGGCATCAAGGGCAATGAAGGAGCTGATGATGGAAACCCCGGAAACAGTGCAGGCTTCAACTGGCCGGCCAGGGCAAGATGGGGCGCACAATTCCCTTGAGCTGCTAGAAAAGGCCCGTATCGACCCTGACGTTCTTCTGAAGGAACTCGAATCGCAACTGTGCGGTCTGAGCGAATCGGAGGCTGTTTCACGCCTAAAGAAGTATGGGACGAACGAGATTGCCCGGGAGAAGCATCAATCGGTCTTGATGCGTCTGGTTGACAACATCAAGAATCCATTGGTCCTGCTGCTCTCGGCACTGGGAGTGCTGTCCTACCTGACCGGGGATCAACGGGCCACCGTGGTCATCTTCGTGATGGTGCTCCTGGGCGTGTCCCTCCGCTTCTTCCAGGAGATGCGCGCCGACCGCGCGGCCGAGAAGCTCCAGGCCATGGTCAGCAATACGGCAACGGTGGTTCGGGGCGACCAAGAAAAGGAGGAATCGCTCAACCTGCTGGTGCCTGGCGACATCATCCGGCTTGCAGCCGGGGACATGGTGCCTGCGGATGTGCGTGTGATATCCGCCAAGGACCTGTTCCTGAATCAGGTGGCTCTCACGGGCGAAGCCATGCCCGTGGAAAAGCATGCTGACCCGGCACCGAAAGACATCCAGAATCCCTTGGAGCTACCTAACATCTGCTTCCTAGGGTCCAGTGTGGAAAGCGGATCCGCAACGGCGCTGGTGCTGCATACCGGGACACGGACCTATTTTGGATCCATGGCGGTCCGCATCGTCGCGCCTCGCCAGGCGACCAGCTTTGACCTGGGGATAAACAAGTTCACCTGGTTGATGATCCGTTTCATCGCCGTGATGGTTCCGGCGGTGTTTCTCATCAATGGATTCAGCAAGCACAACTGGCTGGATGCATTCCTGTTCGCCATGGCCGTGGCCGTCGGCCTGACGCCAGAGATGCTGCCCATGATCGTGACTGTGAACCTTTCCAAGGGCGCCCTGGCCATGGCTCGCAAAAAGGTGATCGTCAAGCGACTGAACGCCATCCAGAACTTCGGCGCGATGGATGTGCTATGCACCGACAAGACCGGCACCCTGACCCAGGGCAAGATCGTGCTCGAAAAATACCTGGATGTGTACGGTGAGCCCAGCGAGAAAGTGCTTCATTTCGGGTACCTGAACAGCTTTCACCACACAGGGCTGAAGAACCTGCTCGACAAGGCGGTCCTTGACCATGAGGAGTTGAAGGAGCATCTGAAGGCTGACGAGAAGTACCGCAAAGTCGACGAGATCCCCTTCGATTTCGTGCGTCGGCGCTTATCAGTGGTGGTGGAAGACGAAACGGGCTTGAACACCCTGATCTGCAAGGGCGCCGTGGATGAAGTGCTGGAACTTTGCACGCGGGTGCAAGTCAAAGACGAGGTCATCGAGATTCTGCCGGAACATGATGCCAAGCGACGACAGTTGGCGGACGACCTGAATGGGCAGGGCTTCCGGGTGGTCGCCTTGGCCTACAAGCAGATGCCAGGCGCCACGGATGCGCCGGTCTACTCGGTCAAGGATGAATCGGACTTGATCCTTCTCGGTTTTCTGGCCTTTCTCGACCCACCCAAGGACTCCGCGACCGAGGCACTGAAGAGGCTGCACGGGTTGAACGTGGCCATCAAGGTGCTGACAGGCGACAACGAGATCATTACTTCCTACATCTGCGGGAAAGTGGGTATACCGGTGGAAAATCTTCTTCTCGGAACCCAAATCGAGAAGATGAGCGATGCAGAACTGGCTGATGCTGCCGATGTCACCAGTGTCTTCGCCAGGCTGGTCCCGGCCCACAAGGAGCGCATCATCTCCGCGCTCCAGAGCAAGGGTCATGTGCCGGGGTTCATGGGTGACGGCATCAACGACGCACCAGCCTTGAAGGCCGCCGACGTGGGCATTTCAGTGGATAGCGCAGTGGATATCGCCAAAGAGTCGTCGGACATCATTTTGTTGGAGAATAGCCTTATGGTTCTCGAACAAGGTGTGTTGGAAGGCCGCAGGGTGTTCGGCAACATCGTCAAGTACATCAAGATGGCCGCCAGTTCGAATTTCGGAAACATGTTCAGCGTCGTTGGCGCCAGCGCCTTCCTGCCCTTCCTACCCATGCTCCCGATCCAGGTGCTGACCAACAACCTCCTCTACGATTTCTCACAGACCACCATCCCCACGGACGCCGTGGATGACGACTGGCTGACCAAGCCGCGCCAGTGGACCATCGGCAAGATCCTGCGCTTCATCCTGTTCATCGGCCCCATCAGTTCAATCTTTGATTACCTGACCTTCTTCGTGATGCTGTACGTGTTCAATTGCTGGCACAACCCGGCCCTGTTCCGCACAGGCTGGTTCATGGAATCGCTCTTCACCCAGACGCTCATCATCCATGTCATCCGCACCAACAAAATCCCTTTCATCGAAAGCCGGGCCAGCTGGCCGCTCGTCCTCACTTCCGTGGTTATCGTGGTGTTCGGCGCTTGGCTGCCGGTTTCACCCCTGGGCAGCACCCTCGGATTCGTTCCGCTGCCAGGGCTGTTCTGGCTGCTGCTGGCCGTCATGCTGCTGTGCTATGCGGCCCTGACCCAGATGGTGAAGACTTGGTTCATTCGAAGGTTTGGTGAATGATGCCAAGGAGAGAGAGCAAAGTGGCTTGCATGGGTCGTCCTTGTTCCTCGAATTGACGGAGAAGGCACTTCATCTTG
>CAIXHJ010000434.1 GCA_903919165.1 uncultured Holophagaceae bacterium | reverse complement strand
TCGGGGCATGCCCCTGACTCGGTTCGGAATCCGCTATCTCCTAGCCAAGTACTGCGACCAGGCCAAGCCCTCGGTCCCATCCCTTTTAGGGAAACGCCTCCACCCCCATTCCATGCGCCACAGCACCGCGGTCCACCTCCTCCAGGCGGGCGTCGACCTCCCGACGATCAGCCACTGGCTGGGCCATGCCAGCATCAACACCACCAATCGCTACGCCAAGGTGGATCTCGAGATGAAGCGGCGTGCCATTGCGAAGGCCGAGCCTCCCACCTCAGGGGGGCCTGACACGACCTGGAGAACCAATGGGTCCATCCTGGAATGGCTGGAGTCGCTGTAATGCCCGTTTCGTAATGTGGCGCACATCGACCAGAGATCCGCTCCAGGGTGTGTTCCCGTTACGGGACTCCACATTAAGGAAGTCTCAACATAAATCGTATTATGTGGAGCTCCACATAATTTGATGGCACGGGGTACTGGCTCTGTCATAAACGCTTAAGCATGGGGAAGTCCCGGCACTGGCCCGAAGATCAGGAAGGCGTCGCCGCCCTTCTGGCCCATGAGCTTCAGGTCCTTCTGTGTGGGGGTAATCCGACTGCCACCGGGGCCCTACCGCCGTGGCGGTCGGTCGTGGTAAATAAATAGAGATATTATTAAAGTTATTAATTATTGCATGGTACTCATAATCCCCTGCTGGCACCCTTGTAGTCATGGCCCGTTGCAAACCCCACAAGCCCAAGGCACCCAAACTCGTTCCCGTTGCCGTCCAAGAGGTGGAGGTGGCGGCGCTGCACGGCTATCTCGACAAGATCGAGCGTGGGGAACCCCTGACGTCCGAGGAACTCCAGGCCCTGCGGGCAACCATCGCCACCACCGCCTACCTGACGGCGGAAATCAAGCGCAAGCGGGTCTCGCTCCAACGTCTCCGGGAGTGGCTATTCGGCGCGTCGACCGAGAAAACGGCGACGGTGTGCCCGCCGGCCAATGCCGAACCGGATGGGGATCCGGCGTCACCGGCGCCGAAAGCGGACAAGCCCAAGCGCAAGGGCCATGGCCGGAACCCGGCCTCCTGCTACCGCGGCGCCGAGCAGGTGAAGGTGGCCCACCCCGACCTTTCGGCCGGGGATTCCTGCCCTGAATGTCCCAAGGGCAAGGTCTACCCCGTGGCCGAACCGGCCAAGCTCGTGCGGGTGGTGGGCATGGCCCCCCTTTCCGCCAAGCTGGTGGAACTGGAGCGCTTCCGCTGCAACTGCTGCGACGAGGTGTTCAAGGCGCCGCCCCCCGATGGGACGGGGACCGACAGATATGACGAGACGGCCTCGAGCATGATCGGCTCCCTGCGCTATGGCATGGGCACGCCCTTCTACCGCCTGGAGAAGTTCCAGGAGGGCCTGGGAATCCCTCTGCCGGCTGGAACCCAGTGGAAGCTGGTGAAGCGGGCCGCAGGCTTGATGGAGCCAGCTTTCGACCACCTGATCACCTGGGTGGCCCAGAGCGAGGTGATCCACAACGACGACACCGTCATGAAGGTGCTCGACCGCCCCGACCTGCAACGCAAGGGCAAGGCGCGCAAGGGTGTCTATACCTCCGGGATCATTGGCAAGCAGGGGCAGCATCGGGTGGCCCTGTTCCTCACCGGGATGAACCATTCCGGCGAGAACATGGCCGAGGTGCTCCGCCGGCGCCGGCAGGAACTCGCCCGGCCCATCCAGATGTGCGATGCGCTCAGCGCCAACACGGCCGGGGACCTGGACACCATCGTCGCCCACTGCATGGTTCACGCCCGGCGCAAGTTCGTGGAGGTCGCCGACGACTTCCCGGAGGAATGCCGGTTCCTGCTGGAGTGCCTGAAGGAGGTCTACATCATCGAGGCCGCCACCCATGGCTTGTCCCCCAAGGAGAGGCTCGACCTTCATAAGGAGCGAAGCGCCCCTGTGATGGACAGGGTCTGGGCCTGGATCCGAGAACTGACCGATGGCAAGCAGGTGGAGCCCAACTCGGGACTGGGG
>CAIXHJ010000433.1 GCA_903919165.1 uncultured Holophagaceae bacterium | reverse complement strand
TGCCACCAGACACCGAATTCCCCTCCCGCCTGCAGCTCGCGATCCGGGGTGGTTCGGTAGGCGCGGTAGAGTCCCATCTCCAGGTTGCCCCCGGTGGTCCGGAACCGGCCCAGATCCAGAACCTCCAACCCGCTGGGGGGAATGGACACGTCTCGCAGCCCCGGCCAGACGCTGGCCCCCCAATTGGAAGGTTCCCACCCAGGAGGTGCGCCCCGGGGTGGCACTCGCCTGGGAGAGCCCCTGGGCGGCTGACAGCGCGACCATCACCAGGAGGAGGAATCGGTGCTGCATTCCCATCTGGGCCCCTTTCATTCTCCCTGTGTTATCCCATGGGTATTCTACGATCTGGCGCGAAGGGGTTCGATCAGTTCCGGCCCATCGTTCCTCGGATTTCCAACCGCCTTGCCGACCGGGTAGGCCTCCATGGCCTCGGCATCGAAGGGGCGCAACAGCACTGCGGCCTGGCGATTCCCCGGATCCAGCCAGGCCGCCTGGTCCGCCCCGGCCAGGATGGCCGGCATCCTGTCGTGAATGCCCGCCATCAGGTCGTTGGGCGTGGTGGTGATGATGGCGCAGGTCTTCAGTTCGCCGTCGGACCCGGTCCATTCAGAGAACAGTCCGGCGAAAACGAATAGGCCTTCTCCACCTCTGGGGCGGATGAAGAAGGGCTGCTTCTGCGTGCCGGACGCCTTCCATTCGTAGAATCCGCTGGCCGGAATCAGGCATCGACCATGGCGAAAAGCCCCTCGAAAGGTCGGCTTGGTCTCGATCCCTTCGGCCCGCGCGTTGATCGGCCGGGGACCGCCCTCTGGATCCTTCGCCCAGCTGGGTACCAGGCCCCATCGGGCCGCGTCCGGAACCCGTTCCCCCCGCTCCGGCCGCACCACAATGACCCACTGACCCGGAGCGATGTTGTAGCGACGCTCTTCACGAAAG
This sequence comes from uncultured Holophagaceae bacterium, assembly GCA_903919165.1. Taxonomy (GTDB): domain Bacteria; phylum Acidobacteriota; class Holophagae; order Holophagales; family Holophagaceae; genus Geothrix. Next base: position 9,365 of record CAIXHJ010000433.1, on the reverse strand, counting down.
CCGGCCAGCCTAGAGCAAGCGGTGCCATCCACCAATTCCTGGTCCGTTGCGTGAAGGGAGAATCGTCCGCACATGCGCGTAGGATACCTCCGTCGCTATTGGTCGGGGACAGCGGCGGTCCTCCGTTGGATGGGATTTCAGATGGGCCTGCCCGGGCACGAGGGGCCTCCACCGTTCACGGGCGAAGATGCATCTGACCCCCGATGCGGTCATTCCCCACGGAGGACATCCATGGGTTTGACATTGAGTACGCGCAGGCTTCCCGCCACGCCTACGGCCAGCGTCAAGGCCGCTGACGCCGCCATCAGCAGGAGCCCCAGGCCCATCCCAGGATGGGTTGGCAGTTCCAGAACCCGACGAGTGTAGACCCCGGCAAGGACCCAGGCCAGGGCGGTCGCCAGCAGGGCGGAACTGCCTCCCAGAACGAGGAATTCCCAGGCCAGGCTGCGCAGCAGGGTGCCATGGGAGGCGCCGAGGGTGCGCAGCAGCGCCAGGTCCTTCTGCCGGCCCAATCGCCCCGCGATCAGACTGGCGATGAGCACCAGCAGGGCCGAAGCCAACATCAACGCCGCCAAGGCCCGCGTGACGATCGCGATGAGGTCCAACACCCGCCCCACCTTCGCCACCACATCCGTCACATCGATGAGGGTGATGTTCGGGTAGTCCCTGGCCATGGCCACCTGGATGCGGGCCTTGGCTACCGGGTCTGCCTCGATCGCCAACAAGTGAACGACCGGGGCGCCTGTCAACAGCGAAGGGTGCACCACGATGAAGAAGTTGGGCTGGAAGCTCTGCCACATGACCTTTCGCAGGCTGGTGACCCTTCCCTGCACTTCATTGCCCGAGACGTCGAAGGTCAGCACGTCGCCCAGCCGTGCCCCGATGGATTCGGCGAAGCCCTGTTCAAGGGAGATCTCGTCAGCCTTGGGGAGTCCCGGATCCCAGAACTTTCCTGCGGTCACGGCCTCGGAGGCGCCCAGCCGGTCCCGCCAGGTGAGGTTCTGTTCCCGGTTCCGGAACCCTTCCCCGCGCTGTTCGCCGGGGTCATCGTCACGTCCTTTGGCCCTGGTCTCTCGCACCGGTTTCCCGTCGATGGCAGCGAGCCTGGCCCGGACGATCGGAGCTTCCATGGGATCCCGACCCGTCTCAGCCTTCAACCTTGCGGCCACCTGTCCCCGCTGAGCGGATTGAACATCCAGGAAGAACAGGTTGGGACGGCTCCCTTCCCCCTGCTGGGAGGCGATGGGCGCCACGATGTCGTCTTTGATGAACTGGGTGGCGGTCGTCAGGAAGACCGCCAGGCCCATGACCGCCATCATCAGCGCCGTCAGGCCCCGCCGGGCCCCGAGCTGCCCGAAGGCCAGGCGCAGGGAAAGGGGCATCGCCTTCGCGGTGCTGCGGTAGATGATCAGGAGAAGCCGCGCGGCACCATAGAGCAGGAGGAACAGGAGGGCCATCCCCAGGGCTGTGCCCACGCCGACCGCCAGGCTGGGTGCATTGCGGATGATCAGCAGCACGGCCAGGACCAAGGCCAAGGTAGCGCAGGTTCGGCTCAGCCAGGTCCGCCCTCCCTGAAGGTCTGCACCCTCCCTCAGCAAGATGAGGGGTTTCACCTCGCCCAACCTGATCAGGGGCGGCAGAGTCAGGAGGGCGATCATGGCCACCGCCAAGGTGGTTTCGAGCAGGGGAGGCGCTGCGGTGGAGCCTTCCTGGATGACGGCGGGCAGCAGGTCCCCGAGCCACCGCGGGATCAGAGTTGAAACCCCCAGACCCGCTGCCAACCCAAGGGCCAGCGCGACGCCCAGCAGCAGCATCGTCAGCACTCCGTAGATCCGGGCAGGTGCCAAGGGATCCGCCCCCAGGCAGCGCAGAATGGCCGCGTCCCGGGCCCGTGCGTCCAGGAAGGCCGTCAGGATCGCCCAGGCCCCCAGCATGGCCAGCAGCAGTGTGGCGAGGCCCAGCTGCTGGACGAACCGGTTGAGGTTCCGGATGGGCCGAGCCAGGGCGGTGGCCGCTTCCTCGTGGCCCTGCAGCCGAAGCCGCTGTGTGGCTGTGCGGACGATTTCTTCAAGCCCCTTCCGTACCCTTGTGGCATCGGTCCCTGGGTTCACGGTCAACAGCAAGCGTCCGGTGAAGCGTGATCGCGGTGTGAGCAGGTCGAGGCGTTCGGCGTCCGCACGGTCGATCAGGATCCGTGGGCCCAGGGTGAAGGCACTGGCCTGGCGGCTTTCGTCCAGGGCGATGACCCCGCCCACGGGCAGGGACCCATTCCCGACGGACAGGGCCGCTCGGGTGGCCAGGGTTCCCTCAGGTTGGGACTGGAGCCTCCATGTATCGGCCAGTCCCCGTTCCACGAAAACGGCTCCAGAACCCCCGACCCTTCCTCCGCTGGGGAGCCCATTCGTCTGGAGGACCAGTCTTCCCACCAGGGGGTACGCCGCATCCACGGCCCGCACCTCCACCAGGCGGCTGAGGATCGCATTCCCCTCCCCCGTGTGGGCCATGCTCACCAGGTCATAGACGAGGCTGTGCCCCTGGATGCCCGGCAACACGGTCGCCTGCTGGAGCACATCCTCGGGGAATTCGCCCGTGGCCGAGATGGAGAAATCCGCTCCCAGCAATGACCTGGATTCGGCCCGGACACCGCCGAGGACCCGCGCACTGAATCCGTAGGTCGCGAAAAACGCCGCGAACCCCACCGCCAGGCAGAGGGCGATGACCAGGAGACGGCCCTTCTGACGGGAGCCCTCCCGCAGGGCCATGCGGAACGCGAACCTCATGCCACGCCCGCCACGATCCGGCCCCGCTCCAGCGCGATGTGAAGCCCCATGCGGCTCGCCAGGGCCGCCTCATGGGTCACCAGCACCAGGGTGGCCCCGAGATCCCGCTGCAGCTCCAAAAGCAACTCGAAGACCCGGTCCGCGTTCACAGGATCCAGTGAACCGGTCGGTTCGTCACAGAGAAGGATGGGAGGCCGTGCCACGATGGCCCGCGCCAGTGCCACCCGCTGGCATTCGCCCCCGCTGAGCTGCGCCGGCAGGTGTTCGGCCCGGTCCTGAAGACCCACCCGGGCCAGGGCCTCTAGGGCTTTGGATTCGGCTGCCTGCAGCCCGGCAATCTCCGCGGCGATGAGCACGTTCTGAAGCGCCGAGAAATGAGGCAAGAGGTGGTAGGCCTGGAAGACGAAGCCCAGATTCTGGGCACGGAAACGCGAGAGGGCCAATTCACTCAGACCGGTGATGGACTGGTCGTTCACGACCACCTCGCCGGACGTGGGTTGGTCCAGGCCGGCGACCAGCCCCAGCAGCGTGCTCTTGCCACTGCCGCTGGGCCCCTGGATGGCCACCGACGCCCCCGCCGGTATCTCCAGGCTCACGTCTTGCAGCACCCGGAGGAGTTCCCCTGAAGGGGAGGTGAAAGTCTTTGAAACGGATCGGATGGAGATCATGCGACACCCTCGACATCAGCCTAGCCGCCCTGCGTCTCGATCCGGTGTGTGCCAGGGTGGACAAGGTCATGCCATGCTTCAACCATGAGGAAGGCCCGCTGCTGCACCATCGTGTTCTCCGTCCTGGTGGCCCTGGCAAGCGCATGCGACAGGAAGACCCAGGATCCGACGTCGCTTCCGGGTGCCTCCGCCGCGGTCGAGCCCATCCCGAAGTCGGTCAAGGGCACGCTGGTATTCCTGGGTGACAGCCTCACGGCGGGCCAAGGCCTGGCCAAAGAGCAAGCCTTCCCCGCCCTCATCGAAGCCCGGCTGTCATCCGAAGGGCGGCCCTGGAAGGTCGTCAATGCCGGCATCAGCGGCGACACCACCGCTGGTGGGGTGGCCCGACTCGATTGGATCTACCAGCAGAAGGTGGATGTCCTGTTCCTCTGCCTGGGGGCCAACGATGGGCTTCGGGGCCTACCTGTGGCCGAAACGGAACGCAACCTGCGGGTCATCCTGGACCGCACCAAAAAGGAGGGAACGCGGGTGGTGCTCGCCGGCATCCAACTCCCTGAGAACTACGGCAGGGATTATCGGAACGCCTTCGCCCGGATCTACCCCCGCCTCGCGCGGGATTACCGAATTCCGCTGCTTCCGTTCCTTCTTGAGGGCGTCGCCATGGATCCCAGACTGAACCAAACCGATGGCATCCACCCGAATGCCAAAGGCGCCCGCATCATCGCGGACCATGTCTGGAGCACTTTGGATCCAGTGCTCCGGGCCGCGCCCAAGGATGGATGACCTGCCCTAGACTAGGTGATAAACGGAGGAACCCATGGTCGAAGCCCTCGACAAGATCCAGGACGACGTGCAGGACCACGCGCGAGAGAGCCGGTTCAATGGGTATATCGCCCTCTTCGTGGCCGTGGTGGCCACCTTCATGGCCCTCTGCAACGTCAAGGACGGCAATGTCGTCCAGGCCATGCAGCAGTCCCAGGCCAAGGCGGTCGACCAGTGGGCGTACTACCAGAGCAAGAGCAGCAAGCAGCACATGGCGGAGAATTTCGCCGACATGCTGAAGGTGCAGCTGGAGCTGAACCCGGGCCTGAAGGCCGAGGTTCGCGCCAAGGTGGAGGCCAAGATCGCCGCCCAGGAGGCCGCAGCAAGGAAGTTCGAGAAGGAGAAGGAGCAGATTCGCGCCGTGGCCGAAGGGGCTGCCAAGGACTACGACGCCATGAACATCCACGACGACCAGTTCGACCTGGCCGAGGCCTGCCTGAGCGTGGCGGTGGCCCTGGCCGGCGTCACGGTCCTCACGAAGAAGCGGTGGCTTTTCGGCGTGGCCGGCGCCTTCGCCCTCCTAGGCATCCTCTATGGCCTGGCGGGCTTCCTGCATTGGAACCTGCATTCGGACCTGATGGCGAAGATCCTGGGATGAACAGGCTCCGTCCCTGCCCGGTGACCCCATGACCCAGCCCAGGTCGAAACCCAAGGTGGACACGGCCCGCGCCTGGCGCGAGGCCCGGGCCCTGCTCCGGCAGCATCGGGGCTCCCTTGCCCTGGGCTTGTTTCTCATGCTCGTCAGCCGCCTGGCGGGGCTGGTGCTGCCCGCCAGCACGAAATACCTGATCGACGAGGTCATAGGGAAGCACAATGGACATCTCCTGTTGCCCCTGGCCCTGGGCGCGGGAGCCGCCACCCTGCTGCAGGCGATCACCAGCTACGCCAATTCCCAGGTGGTCAGCGTGGCCGCCCAGCGCGCCATCATGGCCATGCGCCAGCGGGTGCAGGACCACATCCTCCGCCTGCCCATCCGTTATTTCGACAACACCAAGAGCGGCGTGGTGATCTCCCGGGTGATGAATGATGCGGAGGGTGTACGCAACCTCGTGGGCACCGGGATCATTCAGCTCGTGGGTGGAGTGCTGACGGCAGCGATCTCCCTGGCCATGCTGTTCTGGCTGAACTGGAAGCTCACCCTGGCCACGGTCATCTTCCTATCCGCCTTTGGAGGGGCCATGGCGCTGGCCTTCCGCAAACTGCGTCCGCTGTTCCGGAAGCGCAGTGAGATCACCGCCGATATCACGGGGCGTCTCACGGAATCCGTGGGCGGCATCCGGATCCTGAAGGTCTATGTGGCCGAAGAGCGGGAGCGCCGGATCTTCGCGGAAGGAACGGAACGCCTCTTCCGCAACATCGCCGGGACGCTCACCGGGACCAGCGCCATCACGGCCTTTGGCACGGCCATTGTCGGGGCCCTGGGTGTCCTGATCATGATCATCGGCGGTCGGGCGATCCTCGCGGGAGCCATGACGCTGGGCGACCTGATCATGTACACCTTCTTCGTCGGTCTCATGGCGGCCCCGGTGGTGCAGATCGCCAACATCGGAACCCAGGTCAGCGAGGCCTTCGCCGGTCTTGACCGGATCCGGGAGATCCTCGACATGGCCACGGAGGATCAGGAGGATGCCAGCCGGAAGCCCCTGCCCACCTTGGAAGGCAGGGTGGCGTTCCAGGATGTCCACTTCGCCTACGAGGCAGGCGCCCCGGTCCTGAAGGGCATGTCATTCGAGGTCCCCGCGGGCAGCACAGTGGCCCTGGTGGGCTCCAGCGGCTCCGGAAAGAGCACCATCATCTCCCTCGTCATGGCCTTCAACCATCCCCAGCAGGGCCAGGTCCTCGTGGACGGCAGGAACATCGAGACTCTGCGCCTGCGCGAATACCGCGCCAAGCTCGGCGTCGTCATGCAGGATAATTTCCTCTTCGATGGCACCGTGGCGGACAACATAGGGTTCGCCAAACCCGGTGCCACGCGCCTGGAGATCGAAGCCGTCGGCCGCATCGCCCATGTCCACGAATTCGCCGATCAGTTCGAACACGGGTATGACACGGTGGTGGGAGAGCGCGGTGTGAAGCTCTCCGGTGGACAACGCCAGCGCGTGGCCATCGCCCGCGCCATCCTGGCGGACCCCCGCGTCCTCCTGCTGGATGAAGCCACTTCAAGCCTCGACAGCGAGAGCGAGGCCATGATCCGGGACGGTCTTCGAAAACTTCGGGCTGGCCGGACCACCTTTGTCATCGCCCACCGGCTTAGCACCATCGAAAGCGCCGACCAGATCCTCGTGGTGGAACACGGCGAGATCGTGGAGCGCGGCACGCACGGGGAACTGCTCGCTCTGAACGGCCGCTACAAACAGCTCCATGACCGCCAGCACGGGGTCGAGATGGATCAGTTCATCAACCCCGGCGAGGACTTCACTGGACCTCCCGCCTGAGGGGACGAGAACACCAGAGCGCCAGCCATTCGCCGCGCAAGCGCGTGGCGCTAGTGTGCTGGCCCTGACATAACGGGATCAACATTGGGGAGGGCCAGCACACTTCCCCCAGCCAACGCTTGCGTTGTCTGGGATCTATGGTCATCGGGGCATGGCCCCTCTGGCGATCCGGCACGCATGCGTGCCAGATCTGTCACCCCATTGGGGGCACTGCCCTCCAGGTATCGCACTCAGTGCGTGCTCCCGCTCGCGAGTGCTCGCGGACCTGGAGCCTCCCCCCAAACCCCCGCCACGTGTGGTGTCTCAGCGCGGAGGATGATCCAGGTTCTACCGGGACAGCACACTAGGGCCCAGGAGGCTCAGGCCGGAGGCGGTCTTCCGGGAGCCGTAGGCGAAGATGGGCATGGTGCGGTCGGAAGAGTAGCGGTCCATCAGACTTCCTGCGGCCTTGGCGGCCGGCGCTATGATCGACTGGTCATACGTTCCAGGAGACACGGGATGAGCAAGCTGCAGGAACTTGTGAAAATCCTAGACCAGAGGATCCTCGACACGGCCGACCAGGTCTTCAATTACACGGTCCCCGATCTCTGGAACTGCTTCGACTACCGGGGAGAAGAACTGCGGAAGACCCCCTGGGGCGAGCTGGTGGTCAATCCCTACCGATTCTACAGGGATGCCATCCAACACTTCATCCAGCCCAAGGCCGGGGGCATCCGCACCTGGGGAAAGCCCCTGAGCCGGCACCGGCCGGTGGAGCCCGGCCTCGAAGGCGGGGACTGGATCAAGCGCGCCACGGTGTACTCGATGATGGTGCGCACATCCACCGCCTGGGACCATGATCGTTCGGGGAGTCTGGAAGATCAGAACCTCTATGGACTCAAAGAGACCGGCACCTTTGTCAAGTCCATCGCGCTCCTTTCTCTGCTGCACAAGATGGGCGTGACATGCGTCTACCTGCTGCCCATCTCCAAATTCTCCCTCAAGGATAAGAAGGGCGAACTGGGATCGCCCTATGGCGTGTCCAGCTTCTTCAACCTCGATCCCAACCTGAAGGACCCGATGACCGGTCCTGATTTTTCCGTGGAGGACGAGTTTTGCGCCTTCGTGGAAGCCTGCCACATCCTTGGCATGCACGTGATGATCGACATCATTCCGCGGACCAATTCCGTGGATTCAGAGCTGATCCTGGACCACCCGGACTGGTTCTACTGGATCCGCCACGAGTCGCTGGCCCAGTATCGGCCACCCTATGTCCCCGGCCTGGGCGTTCAGATACGACCCAAGCTGGAGTTCCTGCCGGTCATCTACCAGAGCACCGAGGTGCGCCAGCATCTGGCATCCTTCGTGGAGAACCCGAAGGCCACGGACCCCGAGAAATGGTCCCGACTGCAGAACGCCTTGAAGGACCGACCGGGACAAAGCGTCCTGGAAACCGTGCAGCAGTGGTTTGGGCTGACGGTCGCCCCGGCCTTTTCCGACCAGGTCAACGATCCTCAGCCGGCCTGGAACGACGTCACCTTCTTCCGCATGTACCTGGATCATCCGGAAGCCTCGGTCCCCTACCTGGACCGTGAGTACGCGCCGTACATCCTGTTCGACGTGATCAAGTCCAACCTGTATCAGGGCCACGTGCCGAACGAACCCCTCTGGGACCTGCTCTCAGGCGTCATCCCCTACTACCAGAAGAAGTTCGGCATCGATGGGGCCCGTATCGACATGGGACATGCGCTTCCCCGCAAGCTCGTCGACCGCATCATCCGGAACGCCCGGCAAGTGGATCCCCACTTCTGCTTCATCGCCGAGGAGATGGAGATCGAGCGGGCCGCCCTCGCACGGGAGGCCGGCTACAACATGATCCTGGGGGACGGTTTCCTTCAGGAACCTCGCGTCCTGGAATACAAGACCCACCACTACATGTACGATGCGAGGCACTTGCCCTGCCCGGTCTACGCCTGCGGGGAGACCCACGACACGCCGCGGCTGGCAGCTCGCGAAGGGGGACGCAGCCTGACGCGCATGCTAACCATCCTGAATATGTTCATGCCCAACGGCGTGCCGTTCATCAACTCTGGCCAGGAAGTCTACGAACTCCAGCCCATGAACACCGGAGTGGACTGTCGTCCCAACGAAGCCTACATGCTCGATCCCAAGGATCCGTACTACGGTAGGCTAGCCCTGTTCGACCGGTACGCACTGCACTACCTGAACCCAGGGCGATGGGAGTTGCCCGACCAGTTGGCCTGGATTTCGAATCTGCGCCGGGAACACCTCTCCACGTTTACGTGCCTCGAGAACATCGTGCCCCTGGGGTTCAACTCACCCCGGGACCCGGGGATCGCCTTCGGATTCGTCGACGACGACAAGCGGGGAACCCTGGTTCGGGAAGGCAACGTGTTCGTGGTCGTGGCCAATACGGATGTCCACAACCCGCAGTACTTGACGGTCCACCTCCAGCCCCTGAGACAGCTCTCGGGAAACGCGGCCCGGAAGGGCTTCCAGCTCTTCTCCAGCCACGGCCTGGCCCGGGACGTGCACGACTTCGACAGCTTCTGGAACCTGTCCATGAGTTTCCAACCGGGAGAGGTGAAGATCATCCGCATGTGACTGGATGAGAACGCCCGAATCCGCCGCCTCTACCAGGCCTTTCCCCTGGCCCATGG
>CAIXHJ010000432.1 GCA_903919165.1 uncultured Holophagaceae bacterium | reverse complement strand
GGAGCTGGTCATCGAGGCCGCGAAGGCCGGCATGGAACTCCTGCCGGGCGTGGACCACTACGCCACGGATCCGGACTACCTGGATGCGCTGGAAGCGCCCCTACGCGCCGCGCTGAGAGAGCTTCCGGACGCCACGGTGATATTCAGCGCCCACAGCCTGCCCGTGCGCCAGATCGAGGCAGGCGATCCCTACGAGAAGGAGATCCACGCCACCCGCGATGCGCTGATGGCCCGGATCGGCCAGATCCCGGGCGGGTACCTGCTGGCCTACCAGAGCCGCACGGGACCCGTGCGCTGGCTGGAGCCGCCGTTGAAATCGGTGCTGGAATCCATGAGCGGCAAGGACGTCATCGTCGTGCCCATGAGCTTCGTCAGCGAGCACATCGAGACCCTGCACGAGCTGGACATCGAGTACCGCCATGTGGCCGACACGGCCGGCATCCGGAACTACCGCCGTGTGGCCGCTCCCGGCAGCGACCCCGCCTACATCCGCTGCCTTACCCGGCGCGTCCTGGAGATCCTCCCATGAGCACCTTGATCCTCGGCGGTGGCGTGACGGGCCTCGCGGCGGCCTGGCACCTCCAGCAGCGCGGCGAGGCCGTGGAAGTGTGGGAGGCCGGCGCCTCGGTCGGCGGGTGGATGAAGACCCTGCCCTGGGAGGGCGGCCACTTCGAGACCGGACCCCAGGGCGTGCTCTGGCAGAAGGGCACGGCCGTGGACCGCCTCTTCTGCGCCCTCGACCTGCCCTTCAGATCGCCGGGTACCGGGGCCCGCTGGGTGGGGAAGGGCGGGCGGCTCATCCCGGTGCCGGCCTCGCCCCCGGCCCTGATGTTCTCGCCCTTGATGTCGCTGGGCGCGAAGCTGCGGATGATGGCCGAGCCGTTCATTCCGGTGCGCGGAGCCGAACCCGAAGAAGGCCTGTCCGCCTTCATTGCCAGGCGCCTCGGCAGGGGTGTGGCCACCGAGCTGTTGCCGGCCATGGTGGCGGGGGTGCTGGCGGCGCCGCCGGACATCCTCTCCGTGGACGCCATCCCCAAGCTGCGTCAGTGGGAAGCCACGGGCAGTCTGGTGAACGGCATCCGCAAGAGCGGGGTGAGCCACATGGTGGTGCCTGAGGGCGGCATGGGCCAGTTGCCCCTCCGGCTCGCGGCGAGACTGTCAACGGTTCGCACTGGTCTTCGCGCCGAGCGCCTGGAGGGGCTGCCGGACCGACGCTGGAGGGTGAGTGGGGGTGGCGAAGTGCGCGAGGCGGACCGCGTGGTGCTGGCGCTTCCGGCCTACGAAGCGGCGGCCCTGCTGGGCACCGTGGCGCCCCGGAGCGCGGATGCCTTGACGGCCATCCCCTACACTTCGGTGGATCTCTGGCACAGCCGCCACGCGCCCCTGCCGGCCCTCAAGGACAGCTTCGGGTTCCTCATCCATCCTCCTGAAGGACGCGGATATCTCGGTTCCCTCGTGCCTTCCTGGATGGATCCACAGAGTGCGCCCGAGGGCCTCATGCAGCTCCGCAGCTTCATCGGCGGCGCCTTCGGGAAGCCCGCGGATCTGGAAACCTGGGAGGGCATCCAGGCCCGTCTGAAGCACTGGATCCCCGCTCTCCGGGAACCCGTGGCCGTTCGCCACGAGCGGGCGGAGCGCGCGATTCCGCGACCTGAATTGGGGCATCGAGCGCGCGTGAAGGCCGCGCTGGAGGGACTCCCCACGGGCCTGGACTGGCTCAGCAACGCGCGCTTCGGACCCGGCGTGCGCGACATCCTGGAAGGACTCGAGACCTGGCGCTAGGGCTGGTTTTGTGGCTGCCGTGCACTCCGTGACATGGGAGGGGTTCCGGCTCAGACTGGGGCCGAGTTCCCACCCAAGGAGTTGCCATGCGCCGTTCCCTGCTCCCCGCCTTCCTGCTTCCGGCCCTGCTCATGGCCCAGCCCGCTGCCGCACCCATCGGTCCCCACGCGGAACTGAAGACCGGCGCCGGCGTGGAGAAGCTGGAGATCGTGGGCGAAGCCTCCGAGTTCAAGGTCGCCCCGGGAACGCGCATCTACGTCTGGGCGAAGGTCGTGGGCGCCGCGGACACCACTGTGACCCTCGTCTTCAGCAAAGGGGACAAGACCTCCAAGCAGGAACTGAAGGTGCCCCGCTCGCCCTACCGCACCAACGCCTACCGCACATTCCGGAAGGGGGACGAGGGCGAGTGGACCGTGAAGCTCCTCGGCGACCAGGAGGCGGTGGTGGGCTCCACCACCTTCAAGGTCGAGATCAAGTAGGGGCTGGCTTCAGACTTCTGTCCTCAGCTCTTCAGCGGAGTGGTGGCCTGTCAAAATGTCCTGGCCGAAAATCCGTCAGCGGGGCCCCTGAATCATTCCATTGGTCATTCCATCCAAAGGCGCATCCATGAAAATCTACACGCATGTTCCACACCCCCACATCGAGCTCCGGAAGAAGCATGCCCCCAAGCCCAAGGCTCCCCAGGGAGGTCCGCTGGCCCGTTTCAACTCATTCCTGGGAGAAAGGATCACAAAGAGCGTGGGCACCATGTGGTGCGCCTATGCCTTCGCCATAATCGCATTCATCAGCCTGCCGGAAGCGATCCACACGGGTACAAGCGCACTCATATCCTGGATCGCGCAGACCTTCCTGCAATTGGTCCTGTTGTCCATCATCATGGTGGGCCAGAAAGTCGAGGGCGCGGCGGCAGATATCAGGGCCGACGACACCTACAAGGATGCCGAGGCCATTCTGCATGAGGCGATCGAGATCCAGAAGCACCTTGAAGCGCAGGATGCCTTGCTCCAGAGACTCATCAGTTCCTATCAGAACAACGCCAAGCCATGACTCGGATCAATGTGGGCGAAACAACAATCGGAGCTTGACGAAACGAAATAAAAGCGAAAACTGATGGCATGACACCCCTACCGCTGCCCTCGGATCCGCCGCCGCTCTTCAAAGACTTGCTCGTGGAACCCGAGGAGGCCCGTTCGATCCTGCGTCCCCAGAAGGACGAGCGCTACGGATTCGGGTTCGCCCTCAGCCCCTACCGAGGCTGCGGACATGGTTGCCGCTATTGCTATGTCCGCGAGTACCCCAATGCCCTTCACAGACCCGAGGACTGGGGAGGGTGGGTGGCACCCAAGCTGAACGCCCCCGAGCTGCTCTGGAGCCAGCGGCATCGGCTCCACGGAGGCCGCGTCTTCATGGCGTCGGCCACCGATCCCTACCAGCCCCTGGAACGGCGATACCGCCTCTCTCGGCGCTGC
>CAIXHJ010000431.1 GCA_903919165.1 uncultured Holophagaceae bacterium | reverse complement strand
GCCGATGATGGAGATCGTGTCTCCCTTCGTGAGCCCGAGGGAGACGAGTCCGAGGGTGAAGTACTTGACGTGCTCGAAATAGTCCTTCCAGGTGTACGGCTGCCAGACGCCGAACTCCTTCTCGCGGAGGGCGACCTTGTCGGCGCCGTATTTTGCGGCGTTGCTCCGGAGCAGGCGGGGAAGGGTGTCGTTCATCGGCGCGGCCATGTCGATCCTCTCGCTACCGCCCGTGGAAGACGGATTCCCCGTCGCCCAGGTAGGCCCTGATGACTTCAGGTTCCGCTTGCACCTCGTCCGGCGTCCCCTCCCCGATCTTCTCCCCGAAGTTCAGGACCACGAGGCGGTCCGAGATGTCCATCACCACGCCCATGTCGTGCTCGACGAGGATCACCGTGATTCCGCGCTCCTTGTTGATGTCCATGATGAATCGGACCATGTCCTCCGTCTCTTCGAGGTTCATGCCGGCCATCGGCTCGTCCAGGAGGATGAGCTTCGGGTTGAGGGCGAGCGCGCGGGCCAACTCCACCCGCTTCTGGAGGCCATAGGCGAGGGTCCCGACGATTCGCTTCCGGATGTGCTCGATCTCCAGGAAGTCCACGATGTCCTCGACGAACCGGCGGTGCTCGATCTCCTCCTTCTGGCACGGACCGAAGTAGAAACCGCCCCGGAAGAGGCCACTCTTCATGTGGATGTGCCGGCCGATGAGGATGTTGTCGAGGACCGACATCCCCTTGAAGAGGGCGATGTTCTGGAAGCTCCGGGCGATTCCCAGCCGCGCCCGGGCGGCGGGCGGGCGGTGGGTGATGTCGTGCCCTTCGAAGGAGATCGTTCCCCGCTGCGGCTGGTACCGGCCGCTGATGCAGTTGAGCATGCTGGTCTTGCCGGCTCCGTTCGGGCCGATGATCGAGAAGATCTCACCTTTCTTGACCGAAAACCCGAGTCCCCCCAGTGCCATGACCCCGCCGAATCGCAGGTTGATGTTCTCCACCGCGAGCTGGATAGGCCTTTCTAAGGAACCTGTCATGCAGACCCCGGGCAAATTTTCTGGCGTTTGAAGACCGTATGGTACCGTTGGATATAGCAAAATTGTAGTCGAGAAAACACATTCCCAGACCTTCCACTTCAGGATGGTTTGAGGGTGGCACCGATTGGTTCCCACCCTGCCACTCAAGCCATGAAGTACCTCGCCTGCGGGTGCCAGGCCACGAGGGCGCTGGTGGTGTATTCGGGGTCCATCTGGTGGGATTCGCTGAGGTGGACGCCGATGGCGCCGCCCTGCAGCAGGTCCAGGATGGAGCCGTTGCCTTCCAGGTCCGGACAGGCAGGGTAGCCATAGGAGTAGCGGGAGCCCTGGTAGCCCTGGGCGAAGAGCGCCCGGCCCGGCAGATCCTTGGCGTGGATGCCCAGCTCCCGGCGGATGCGGGCATGGACCCGCTCGGCGTAGGCCTCCGTGAGTTCCGTGGCGAGGCCGTGGAAGGCGAAATAGTCCCCGTAGCCGTCCTCCCGGTAAAGCCTCGCCGCAAAATCCGCCGCTCCCTGGCCCAGGGTCACCAGCTGGAGGGCCAGCACATCCATCTGATCGGCAAAGAAGAAGTCCGCGAGGCAGAGGCGACGGCCCGCGGCCTGGCGCGGGAAAGTGAGCCGCGCCAGCGTCCGTGCGGGATCCGCCCAGTCGAACACGCGCAGCGCATCGCCCTCGGCTCGCACGGGGAAGTAGCCGTAGCGGGCCTTCGGCTGGAAGAGGGGATCGGCTGCAAGGCGTTCCTTCCATCTCGCCAGCTGCGGCTCGGCCTTGTCCCGCAGCACGGTCGCGAAGGCCTCGTCGCTCTGGCTGCCCTGGCTGAAGCCCCAGCGGTTGCGGATGAGGGCGAAGTCATCCAGGTGCTCGAACAGATCCACCGGTAGGTCGGTCAGCTCGCGCACGCCCCAGAAGGGCGGATTGGGCGCGGGCGCGTCGTGCCGCACCCAGCTGCTCTGGCCACTCGCTGTCAGCGGCACGGAGGCAGTACCACGGTGAATGATTTTGATATCTCCAGCCGTCGAAGCGGCGGTCGCAGGCGCAGGCACGCAGATTTCACCCGAAACGAGGGCCTGCATATGGCGGAGACCTTCAAAGGCGTCCTCGGCATAGTACACAGAGCCCGAGTAGGCTCGGCGGCAGTCACCTTCCACATAGTCCCGGGTGAGGGCCGCGCCGCCGAGGATGACAGGCACCTTGAGGCCAAGCTCCTCCATGAAGTGCAGGTTCTCCTTCATGATCACCGTGGATTTCACCAGCAGGCCCGAGAGCCCGAGGGCCTCCGCGGGCCAAGCCTCCAGCTCCTTGAGGATGGCCTCAATGGGCTGCTTGATGCCCAGATTCTTCACCTCGAAGCCGTTGTTGCTGAGGATGATGTCCACCAGGTTCTTGCCGATGTCGTGGACATCGCCCTTCACAGTGGCCAGCAGGATGCGGCCCTTCTGATAGTTCGATTCCTTAGGCAGGTAGGGCTCGATGCGCTTGATGGCGGCCTTCATGGCCTCGGCGCTTTCCAGCACGAAGGGCAACTGCATCTCGCCGGCGCCGAAGCGCTCGCCGACGACCTTCATGGCGCCCAGCAGCACTTCGTTGATGAGCTTCAGGGGGTCGTGGTCCTTCAGGGCCTCGTCCACGTCCGCCAGGATGGCCTGCTTTTCCCCATCGAGGATGCCACGGTGGAGACGCTCCAACACTGGCAGATCGGCGCGATGGTCCTCGGCGACGACTGCCTTGCGGTCACTGAAGCGGGCCATGAGCGCCTTGAGGGGATCGTAGCCTTCACTGCGGCGATTGAAGATCAGATCCTCGACGATGCGCCGATCCTCAGGATCGATCTTGGCCACGGGGATGACCTTCGAGGCGTTGAAGATGGCCATGTCGAGGCCGTGCTTCACGCCGTGGTAGAGCATGAGGGCGTTGAGCACGTGGCGGCTGGCGGGGTTGAGGCCGAAGCTCACATTGCTCACGCCGAGGATGGTCATCACGCCCGGCAGTCCTGCTTTGATGAGCTTCAGGGCTTCCAGCGTCTCGATGGCCGATCCACGGAACTCTTCGTCACCGCTGCCCAGCGTGAAGGTCAGCGGGTCGATGATGAGGTCGCCGGGATCCAGGCCAAACTCGCCCACGGCCAAGGCGTACAGACGTTTTGCCACCTCCAGCTTCTGCTCCCGGGTCTTGGCCATACCGCGCTCGTCGATAGTGAGGGCCACTACGGCGGCGCCGTAGGTCTTGCACAACCCGAGAATGGCCCGCGCCTTGGCGTCGCCGTCCTCGAAGTTGATGGAGTTGATCACGCACTTGCCGGGGGAACGCTGCAGGGCCTTTTCGATGACCGGGAACTCGGTGCTGTCGATCATCAGCGGCAGGGTGATCTGGGAGATGAGGCGGCTCAGCAGCTCATCGGCGTCCCGCACCTCGTCCCGGCCCACGTAGGCCACGCAAAGATCCAGCAGGTGGGCCCCTTCCCGCTGCTGTTCCTTGGCCAGGGCGATCATGCCGTCCCAGTCTTCCAAGGCCAGCAGGTCGCGGAATCTCTTCGATCCGTTGGCGTTTGTCCGCTCGCCCACGATGAGCGGCGCGGGCTCCTGTTTGAGGGCCACGCTCTGGTAGAGGCTGGCGGCGCTGCGTTCCAGCTTCGGGTTCCGCTGCGGCGCGGTTAGCTTCTCCACACCCGGAGCCAGGGCGCGGATGTGGTCCGGCGTCGTGCCGCAGCAGCCCCCCAGGATGGCGATGCCGAACTCGACGGCGGCATGCAGCACCTTCGGCGCGAAGGCCGCAGGGTCCAGCGGGTAGTCCACCCGGCCGCCCACGTTCAAGGGCAGCCCCGCGTTGGGCAGGCAGCTGATGGGGAAGGGACTGGACTCCGAAAGCGTCTGCAGGTGCGCGTGCATCTCATCGGGACCCGTGGCGCAGTTGAGGCCCAGCACGTCGATGCCCAGGGGTTCCACGCTGGTGAGTACGGCGGAGATGTCCGAGCCCACCAGCAGGGTGCCCGTCGTCTCGACAGTGGCCTGCACCCAGATCGGGATCCTGCGTTGTCTCGCGGCCATGGCCTCACGGGCCGCCCGTACCGCCACCTTGATCTGGCCCAGGTCCTGGCAGGTCTCGATGAGAATGGCATCCGCCCCGCCATCCAACAGGCCCTCCATCTGCACGCGGTAGGAGGCCAGCAGATTGGCGTAGGTCACGTGACCCAACGTGATGAGCTTGGTGCCAGGGCCCACGGAGCCGATGACGAAGCGAGGCCGGTCAAAGCTGCGGGCCACCTCCCTGGCGAGGGAGGCGGCCTGCACATTGAGGTCGTAGGCCTTGGCGGACAGACCGAAGTCGCCCAGCACCAGCGGATTCGCGCCGAAGGTGTTGGTCTCCACGGCGTCGGCTCCCGCATTGAAGTAACTTTCGTGGATCTCACGAATCCACTGGGGCCGCCGCTCCGTCAGCAGGTCCACACAGCCTTCGAGGGCAACGCCGCCGTAGTCCTCCACGGTGGGCTTCCGCGCGAAGATCTGCGTCCCCATGCCGCCATCCAGGAGCAGCACTTTGTCGCGAAGGATCGTGTCGAGGGTCGTCATGTCAAAGCCCCAGGTACTCGATGTCTACGTCACCCTGTACAGTCACCTGGCAGGCCAGACGCTGGTCGGCGGGGGCGTCCAGGCCCATCAGGAAGTCGCGCTCCTCGGGGCCGGGCTCGCTGCAATTCGCCAGTCCCGCCGCCACCCGCACGCGGCAGGTGCCGCAGGAACCCGTGCGGCAGCCGAAGGTGATGTCTGCGCCGGCGGCATCGGCGATGCGCTGCAGAGGCGTGCCCGCGGGTGCTTCCACCAGCAGGTCGTCGAGGAGGAAGTGGATCTTCACCACGGGACCTCGGGCTTGGGAAGAAGTGGCGCGACCAGTTCGACCTGGCCGAAGGGGGCGGACAGCTGGAGGCCGCGGATGCGGGGACGGATGGCCTCGATGACTTCCTGGGCGATGGCGAGGCCTTCCTTGACCTGGTCCTCGGCCGAGGTCCACTTGGCCATGCGGGCCAACACGGTAGGTGGCACGTACGCGCCCGGAACCTCGTTGGCCATGAACTCGGCGTTGCGCAGGCTCTTGAGGGGCCAGATGCCCGCGATGATGGGGACCCCGCCCTTGCCATCGAGAGATTCGATGAAGTCGAGGAAGCGGAAGAGACCTTCGGCCTCGAATACAGGCTGGGTGATGGCCCACTGGGCGCCAGCCTCCACCTTGTAGCGGAAGCGGGTCTTCTCCCGTTCCAGATCCTCCGCCACCGGGTTGACGCCAACGCCCACGCTGAAGGAAGTGGGCTTGCCGATGCTTGCGCCGCCGAGGTCCAGGCCGGTATTCAGGCGCTTGAGCATGTTCACCAGACCGATGGCATCCACATCGAAGACGGCCGTGGCCTCGGGATAGGGGCCCAGCTTCGGGGGATCGCCTGTGATCGCCAGGATGTTGCGCAGGCCCAGGCCCGCGGCGCCCAGCAGGTCGCTCTGCATGCCCAGCAGGTTCCGGTCCCGGCAGGCATAGTGGAGGATGGTCTCCAGGCCCACTTGCTGCTCGATGATGAGCGCCGTGGCCAGAGCGGACATGCGGGCCATGGCGCGGGGGCCGTCGGGCACGTTGATGGCGTCCACGCCCAGAGCCCGGCATTGGCGGGTCTTGGCCACGAGCTTGTCGTACTCCATGCCCTTGGGAGGCACCAGCTCCACGGTGTGGGTGAACTCGCCCTGGGCCAGCTTGAGGCTGAAGCGGCTGCGGAAGGCGAAGGGGACTTCGGGCTGGGGTTGTTCGTGGGGCTTGAGTTCAAATCCGCTTCCGGCCTGCACGAAGGCACGCTCCTGCCGGAAGGCTCCGCGCATGGCGCGGATGTGCGCGGGTGTGGTGCCGCTGCAGCCGCCGACCGCCCGGGCACCCCCCGCCAGGGCACGGGCGGCGAACCCGCCCAGATACTCGGGGCTGGCGCCGTAGATGAGGCGGCCATCGACCATGTGGGGCAGGCCGGGATTCGGCTGGAGGACGATGGGTTTGGTGGTGACGGCCTTCAGGTGTTCGAGCAGGCGCAGCTGGGGGGCGGGCCCATTGCCGCCAATGAGACCCACCAAGTGAGCGCCCCAGGTGTCGAGCTGCTTGATGAACCACTCGGGCTCGGCGCCGAAGAGCGCCTGCCCTTCGTCGTTGGTGGTCATGAGCGCGGCGATGGGCAGGTCGCACAGCCCCTGCACAGCGAGGAGGGCCTGGTGGATCTCGTTGAGGTCCTCGAATCCTTCGAGGACGATCAGGTCTGAACCCGCCTCGATGAGGGGTGCCGCCTGCTCCCGGAAGAGCGCCTGGGCCTCGTCGAAGGAGGTGGGCCCCCAGGGTTCGATGCGCACTCCGAGAGGACCGATGCAGCCCGCCACCCAGGCGCGGGCGCCCTGTTGGACGATGGCCCGCCTGGCGAGCGCCACACCTTCGTGGTTGATGGCGTCCAACTGGCCGTCCAGGCCCCGGGCCGCAAGCTTGAGTCGTCCGGCGCCCCAGGTGTTGGTGGTGAGCACCTGGGCCCCGGCCGCCAGGAACTCGCCGTGGATGGCCAGGAGCAGGTCCGGAGACTTGAGGTTGCATTCCTCGAAGCTGCGCTGGAGGGTGATTCCACGATCGTGCAGGGCCGTGGCCGTGCTTCCATCGAAGAGGAAACACTCGCCGGCATCGAGGGCCTGCTGGAAGCTGGGATGGGTCATGGATGTGCCTGGGAAGCGGCAGCCCGTTGATCGGCATCCAGGTCGGCTCGGGTCAGTCTGTGACGGTTCGGTATCTTCCCCTCAGGCGCGCCAAGGGCAGGAATTGGCACCTTGCGTTCGCAGGTTGCCAAGGTTTCACAGGGCCTTTCCCTCCACCTTTCTGGATAACGCTCTTGGACAGACAAAGAACCGAAGCGTCAGGATGAAGGAGCCTTGCGGCTGCGTCAAGCGGACCGTCGGCCCTCACCAGGCCAGGAGGCGCTCGATCTCAGATCGCACCCGGTTGGCGTCCGGCAGGAAGGCGGCCTCCAGGGGGGGGCTGGCGGGTGTGGGGGTATCCGCCGCGCCTACCCGTAGGACCGGCGCGTCGAGCCATGGGAAACAGCTCTC
>CAIXHJ010000430.1 GCA_903919165.1 uncultured Holophagaceae bacterium | reverse complement strand
GGTGATCAATGTGACCGTGGCGCCCGTGATGCCGCCCACGGTCACGAGATCGAAGTGGAACAGGCGGCCCAGCAGGTCCCGGGGTTCCACGAAGTACGAGGTGAAGACGAAGGCCAGGATGAGCAGGATCACCACCCGCTTCGCGTCCCGGAAGCCCCAGCGCTTGTACCAGGGCTCCAGCAGGACCGCCGCCTTGGGCGTATCGCCCCAGGCGTAGTGGATGAGACCCGGCTTGCCCAGCTTGCGCAGCACATCCTCACAGGCGTCGATGCAATCGCCGCAGTGGACGCATTCGATCTGGAAGGGCGATTCCCGGATGTCGATGCCCATCTCGCAGACCCGGACGCACTTCTTGCACTCGATGCAGTCCTTGGCCTCGCCGGTGCCGTCCTGGTAGCTCACCAGGAGCGTGTGCTTGTCCTGGAGCATGCCCTGGATGTAGCCGTAGGGGCAGACCGTAGTGCAGAACTTCTGCCGCACCAGGGTGAAGTCCAGGAAGGTGATCAATGTGACCGTGGCGCCCGTGATGCCGCCCACGGTCACGAGATCGAAGTGGAACAGGCGGCCCAGCAGGTCCCGGGGTTCCACGAAGTACGAGGTGAAGACGAAGGCCAGGAACACCGAGGCGATGGCCAACACCGCGTAGAAGAGGCCCCGGGCGGCCAGGTTCTTCGCCTTGGGACCGAGGGCCTTCGCCTTCTGGGCCATCCGCTTCGCCCAGGCTTCCACGCCCTGGCTCCACTCGCTGAAGATCATCTGGGGGCAGGCGTAACTGCAGTAGATGCGGCCATGGATGATGGCCGAGGCCGCGATGACGAACATCAGGAGCATCATCGCGAAGAAGATGATGGCGAACTCGCTGATCCACAGTTCGAAGCCCGCGAAGTAGAACCGCTGCCGCGGGATGTCGAAGCGCATCAGGTTGGTGAAGGGCGCCGCCACGAAGGCCAGGAAGAAGGCCAGGTGGAAGCGCTTCCGGATGCGCTTGTAGACCTTCTCCTGGGGGGGGAGTGGCGGCAGCCGCTCCACCTTTGGCTTGGGGGCGGCTTCAGACTGAATGCTCATTCAGTTATTATACAGGATCTTGGGATTTGGCGACGGAATCGAAACGCATTCCGTGGTGTGGTCGAACCGCTTCATCAGGATGGCGTGGGTCGGGCACCGGGAGGCGCACATGGCGCAGCGGATGCAGGTGCTCTCGTCCTTCAGCATGAGGCCGCCCAACTCGTCCTTGTCCTGGGCACTCATGGCCTGGTACTCGGCCAGGGAGATCTCGGCGCCCGCCTGCACCAGCCGCTCGTGGGCGTCGTAGTCGGACATCGCGCTGAGGCCCACCAGCTTGATGAGGTTCTCGGGGCACACGTCCACGCAGCCGTTGCAAGCGATGCAGAGGTTGGTATCGAAGACTGTGTTGATGTTGCAGCGCAGGCAGCGAGAGCCCTGCCGCCGGGCCATCTCCTCGGGGAAGCTGAGTTCGACGATTTCCACCGAGGTGGCCCGGATCTCGCTCTCCAGCACCGGTGCATTGCAGCGTCCCTCCCGGTGCCAGCCCTCGGCCATGGTGTAGGCGGCTGGCAGCCAGTGCTTGCGAACCACCACATCGGTGCGGGTGCCCCGCAGGAAGTCGTGCATGGACCGGGCTGCCGTGTGGGCCGAGGCGATGGCGTCGATGAAGAGGCGGGCGCCGTGGGCCACATCGCCACAGGCGAAGATGTCAGGAGCGGTGGTCTGGTAGGTGACCGGATCCACCTTGATGAGGCCGCGATTCGTTTCGACACCATCCTCTGGTTTGAGGAAGGAGAGGTCCGAGGTCTGGCCGATGGCGAACACCACCGAATCGGCATGGATGTCCGTAAGGTCGGCCTCGTCGAACTTCGGATCGAAGCGGCGCTCCTCACTGAAGACGGAGAGACACTTCACGACCCGCAGGCCCCTGCACTTGCCGTTCTCGACGATGATCTCCTTGGGGCCGACGCGATTGTGGAGGTGGATGCCCTCCTCCTCGCCTTCGTGCACTTCGACGTCGTCCGCAGGCATCTCCTCCCGGGACTCGAGGCAGACCACGTGGATCTCCTTGTCACCGCTCATGCGGAGCGCCGACCGGGCCACGTCGTAGGCCACCTTCTCGCCGTGCCCCATCTCCTGCAGGGCATCTTCCTGGTTCAGTGCCTCGAAGGGACGCAGGGCGGAACGGGCCACATCGTAGGCCACATTGCCGCCGCCCACTACCACCACGCGGCGACCCAGCGGAAGAGGCTTGCCTTCGTTGAAGGCTTTGAGGAACTCCATCCCGTCGTAGACACCCTCGGTCTCGCCCCCGGGCAGGGAGAGTTTGCGTCCATTGGGGAGGCCCACGCCCAGGAAGATGGCCTTGTAGCCCTGGGCGCGAAGGTCCGCAAGGCTGAAGTCGCGGCCCAGCTTCATGTTGCACTTCAGCTCTACTCCCATGGAAAGGATGGCGTCGATCTCGTGCCGCACGAGATCCCGGGGGAGCCGGAAGACCGGCACGCCAGCGGTCAGCATGCCACCCGGTTCCGAGCTGGCTTCGAAGACCGTGACCTTGTAGCCGATCTGAACCAGATCGTGGGCCACGGTCATGCCGGCGACGCCGGCGCCGATGACCGCCACCTTCTCGTAGTCGCCCCGGTTGGGCGGCAGCATGCGCTGGTTGGCGCCGGCGCGGTAGCTGGCATAGTCGCCGGTCTCGGGCCCGAACTTGTCTGTGACGAACCGCTTGAGGGCGCGGATCGCCACGGGCTCGTCCAGGGAGCCGCGGCGGCAGTTGGCTTCACAGGGCGCGCCACATACCCTTCCGCAGATGGAGGCGAAGGGGTTGGTGGCGCGGGCAATCCGATAGGCTTCCTCGTAGCGCCCTTCGGCGATGGCCGTCACGTACCCGCAGGCGTCCGTGTGCACGGGACAGGCATGCTGGCACTTGACCATCTCGACCCAGTACTGCGAGTCGTCGGGAACCCTGAATTGCCAACTGGCGTTATCCACAGCGTCAATCCTCGTGAGGTTTGCGGAAGGCAAAGACCACCGTGACGATCACGTAGATCAAGGCCAAGAGGGCGACGGTGTAGCTGAGCACTGGACTGGTCTTGGACACGGCATTGAACTGCTGGACCAGGGGTCCCCGCGTCGCGTGGTTCACATCGCCATACATCTGGAGGAGGAGGTAGGCCGTGCAACCCAGTCCGATGACCGGGAAGGCCAGCTTCAGGAAACCTGGGGCATCGGTGCCCTTGCGCTCGGTCATCCAGCCACCGGCATATTCCTTGAGATCCTCCTGGCCGTTCTTTTTCTGCTCGCTCATGGGGTTCTCCTGTGGATGTCGTCGTCCTCGAAGACCTGGTACTTCGCGTCCTCGCCCTTCTCTCCCCAGTAGCCGTCCTTGCGCGACCGGAAGCAGAAATAGACGGCCAGGGCAAAGGACAGGAAGAAGAAGAGGTAGGCGAAGTAGACGCTGGGGTAGGTGTAGTCCGTGGGTGCCATACGCTTACTTCTCGTAATCGTTGGCAGGGCGCCAGTCCTTGCCGCGGCCGAGGTTCTGGAGGTAGGCCACCAGAGCCTTGAATTCCTCGGGGTCGTTCACGATCCAGGGGAAGGGCGGCATGATGGAGCCCTTCACGAGGTCCCGAGGATTGCGGAAGTGGGTGCGGTGCCACTGGGAGTCGTACTTGCCGCCGATGCGGGCGAGGTCTGGGCCGGTGCGCTTGGTGCCGAACATGTGGGGATCGTCAAAGACGAACTCGTCCGGGGTGGAGATCGGGGCATCCACGCCGCGCCAGCCGTAGCGCTTGGTGTCGGCCAGGAGGGTGCGGATCTGCTGGGTGTGACAGTACCAGCAGCCTTCCCGGACATAGATGGCCCGGCCCTTCTTCTGCAGATCGTTGAGGGGAACCACCTTGCCGGTGATGCCCTTGGAAGGGTCGTGATTCTCGAAGGGCTTGGACCAGGAGGTGTCCACCAGGGGCGGCACGACGGTGGTCAGGATGCCCCCGATGAAGAACAGGACGAGGGAGATTCCGATGGCCCAAAGGGCGTTGTTGTCAGCTTTTTTGAACATGATTGCTCTCCTTTCCGCGGCCTAAACGGCCGCCTCCTCGTGGTCGCCCAG
>CAIXHJ010000429.1 GCA_903919165.1 uncultured Holophagaceae bacterium | reverse complement strand
CAGTTGCCCCTGACGGTGCGCCACGAAGGCGCTGATGGGAAGTTAACAGACCCAATTGAAGCCTCTGCCGCATAAGAGCTGAAGGCTCACAGCACGGCCCGGATCTCGACCTCGCTGAGGATCCGGGGGCTGTTCTTGGCGACCTGGAGGATACGGTCCACGCGGACGGGGCTTGGATCGTAACCATTCATTTCGAGCCAGTAGACGACGTTGTGGTGGCCAGCCATGGGACCGATCTCGATCTCCTGGCGGCGGCCCACCAGGGCGGCGGGAACGCCCGAATAGACGGCGTCGGCCAATTCCACGTCGCCGCGGTGCAGAGCCTTCACGATGGCGGCGGCATGGATGCCGGTGCCCGTCCGGAAGGCGTCCCGGCCCAGTACGGGGTAGTTGGCCGGGATGTCCATGCCGCACAGTTCGGCCACCAGCTCCGCCAGGGCGGGCAGGTCCGAGAGGTCGCCTTTGTGGAAGCCCATGAGGTGCAGGTTGATCATGAGCTGGTCCAGGGCGACGTTGCCGCAGCGCTCGCCGATACCCAGGATGCTGCCGTGGAGCCGGTCCGCGCCAGCCTCGAAGGCGGCGAGGGCGTTGGCCACGCCCAGGCCCCGGTCATTATGGCCATGCCAGTCGATGCGCACTGAGCGATCCTTCACCACCTCATCCTTGATGAAGCGCACCAGCTTCCGCACGCCATCGGGCGTGGCATGACCGCAGGTGTCCGACAGGCAGATGGACTGGGCACCCTCGTCCATGGCGGCGCCGTAGATGGCTTTCAGGACGTCCGGCCTGGCCCGGGTGCTGTCCTCGGTCACCATCATCACGGGCACTTCGTGGCGGTGGCAGAAGGCGATGGCCTGGCGGGCGGTGGCCACCAGGAAACCCAGATCCCAGCCCTCCACGTCCATGCGGATGGGGCTGGACCCCAGGAAGGCCCCGGCTTCGAGTGGCATCCCGGCCCGCTGCTGGATCTCGGCCACCTGGACCAGGTCGGCCTCGAGAGTCCGCACGGCCACATTGGGGGAGATGCGCAGGCGATGGTCGCGGATCTCCACCATGAGGGCCCGCACGGCTGCCAGGGGCTTGGGGCCTGCGCCCGGCATACCCAGGTCCACGGCGTCCACGCCCATGTGGGCCAGCCGGTGGATGAGGTCGCGTTTGGCGGAGATGTCAGGATCCCGCACGGAGGGGCTCTGAAGGCCGTCCCGCAGGGTCTCGTCGTTCAGAAGGGGAATCCTGGCGTCCTTCGAGGGAAGGCCATTCCAGTCGTTGATCAGTTCGTCGAGGGTCATGAAGGATTCAGCCTGATTCAGACTACGGTGACTTCGATCCGGCGGTCCAGCAGGGTCCCCAGGAGCGCACCCTTGTCGAGAAAGGCCTTCATCTCGGAGTCCAGGTCCCCGGCGGCATCCAGGATGACGTGCAGACGCTCTTCGTTCACCTCGACGGCGAGGTGCTGCACCGCCTGCCGCCGACGACGATCAAGGGCGTCGGCTCCCCGAAGGATGGCCGCCAGCTTCCGCACCACCTGCCGGTGCCAGGGCGCCAGGGCCCGGAAGGCCTCATGCTTGGCGTGATGGGGCGGCTTGCCTCGATGGAAGCGCACCACCTGGGCCAGCAGATCCACTTCCTCGGGCCAGAAGCCGGGCAGAGCGGCGTTCCGGATCAAATACTCGCCGTGCTTGTGGTGACCTTTCTCGGAGATGGAGAACCCGATGTCGTGCAGCCGGGCGGCGAAGGCCAGCCACTGGCGTTCGGTGTCCCCCAGCTCGAAGTGGGGCTGAAGCGAGATGAACAGCTCGTCTGCCAGCCGGGCCACCTGGCGGCTGTGGCCGGGGTCCGGATCGAGCCGGGAGGCCAGTTGCTCGATGGAGGCCCGACGACGGTCCGCCAGGGGAGGGATGGCCGCTCCGCCGTGCTTGAGAGCCTCCCAGACCATGCCTTCGCGCAGGCCCACGGGCAGGTGGCGCAGGGGCGGCCCTCCCAACCATTCCATCAGTGAAAGCGCCCAGATGGAGCCCACATGAAGCACTTCGGCCCGTTTGGGATCCACGCCCAGCCGTTCCACTCGCTGCTGGGTGTCCACGTGCCAAAGTTTCAGCGCGAAGTCTCTCAACTGCACGACGCTGAAGGCCTGGCCGGCTGCCGCGCCCCTGGCCAGGTCCTCCAGGGTGCCGGAGGTGCCCAGGATCAGCGTGGGCTCTGGCAGTTCCGAAGGCAGATCCTTGCGGGCCTTTTTGAGAATGCGGCGGATCATCCTCCGCAGTCGCTTGAGGTCGTGGCCGGTGGGCGGATTGGCTGTCTGGGCGGCGTCCGCCAGCCGCTGGAGGCCCCAGGGCAGCGAGATGCTGGCGGCCACCCGACCACCCTTCACCCAGGTCAGCTCGGTGCTGCCGCCGCCGATGTCCACCAGAGTCACGGGCTCAGGAGGGAAAGGGATGGCGTGGGACACGGCCTGATGGATCAGGCGGGCCTCTTCCTCGCCCGAGATCACCTGGATGGGGATACCCAGCGCCTCGGCCTCCAGCACGAAGGCCTGGGCGTTTTTCGCATCCCGCAAGGCCGCCGTGCCGCAAGCCATGAGGGTTTCGCAGCCGATGTCCCGGATGGTCTTCGCCATCTGGGCGAGTGCTTCCAGGCCCGCCCGGAAGGCCTCGGGGCCGATCTCGCCGGACTTCGCCTCTCCCTGGGCCAGTCGCACCATGGTCTTTTCCCGGGCCAGCACCCGCTGTCCGCCCATGGGATCAGCCTCCACCACGACCATGTGAATGGAGTTCGATCCGACATCGACGGCGGCGATCCGCATGGGACGATTGTGGCGACTGCGGCCATCCTTGCGCCAGGAAACTTGGAGGAACCTTGCTGAGACATCTCTTCTGCCTGGTGCTCGCGCTGCCTCTGGCCGCGCAGAAGATGGCCCTGAGCCTGGATGATGCCCCCTTCCTGCGTCCTGCGCCCATCCTGGCTGCGCCGGCCCAGCACGAGGCGATGCGGAAGGCCTTGAAGGACCGGAAGGTGCGAGCCATCCTCTTCGCCAATGGCATCAACGGCGGCGACACCCCCGAAGGGAAGGCCATCCTCCAGGCCTGGGGGGTGGCCGGTCACCTCATCGCCAATCACAGCTACAGCCACTGGGATCTGAACCAGGACGAGGTGTCCCTGGAAGCCTACGAGGCGGACGTCTTGAGGGAAGAGGCCCTGATCCACGATCTGCCTGGCTTCACGAAGCGCTATCGCTATCCCTTCCTGCGGGCGGGAAACACCGTGGCCAGGCGGGATGGTTTCTATGCCTTCTTGAAGGCACGGGAGAACGCCATCGGGCATGTCAGCATCGACACCGCGGACTACCTGCTGGACGAGCGGCTGCGGAAGCGCCTGGAGAAGGAGCCGAAGGCGGATCTCGCCCCCTATCGAGACCTCTACCTGAAGCACCTCTGGGCCTGCGCCCGCTTCTACGACGCCTGGAGCCGCGAGGTCTTCGGCCGCGAGATTCCCCACGTCATCCTCATGCACTGCCGCCTGCTGAACGGCCTCTTCCTGGGCGACGTCATCGACTTCTTCCGCGCCAAGGGCTGGACCTGGATCTCTCCCGCTGAGGCCTTCAAGGATCCCGTCTATGCCCTCATGCCCAAGAATCTGCCCGGTGGCGAGGCCCTGGCCGATGCGGTTTCCGCAGAACGCGGTGACCAGGGTTTCGTGAAAGCCTGGCGGGCCCAAACCAGCGATCCCGATGACCTGCTGTTCTCCGAAGGGCGGCTGACAGAACGAATGGATCGGTCAGGACTCTGATTCTGACTCCTGGTAACCGTTGCGCGAAGTCCGGACGCCCGGCCATGCTCGATCCACATTCGAGGTGATCCCATGGCTTTGACGGTGGACGGCATTTTTGCACTCATGCCCGAGCTCTTTCTTCCAGAGAAGGCCCAGGGCCTCACGGTGTCCGTCTATTACCAGGTGACGGGCGAGGGGGGCGGCGACTACACCTGCCAGATTGACAACGGCGCCTTCTCCCTGAAGCGGGAAGCGAAGCCGGACGCCACGTCGGTGGTGGTGATCGGCGCCGAGGATTGGATCGCCCTCAATGAAGGCAAGCTCGATCCCATGCAGGCCTTCATGACCGGCAAGCTCAAGGGCACCGGCGATCTGGGCCTGCTCCAGAAATTCCCCAAGTTCTTCAAGAAGCCCCAGAAGCAGGGCGGTCCCGTGAAGCCGCTGAAGGAGCTTGTTTCCGCGCGCCTGGTGTTGGCCGGGGCCGGCCTCAAGATACGCGTGGGCGGCGAAAGCTGGGGCGATGGGGCGGAAGTGGCCGGAGACGAGGCCACTATGCGCGCCCTGGTCTCCGGCCTCTCCGAGCCCGGGCCGGCGCTGCTGGGAGGCCAGCTCCGCTTTTCCGGTGATATGGCCCTGCTGCGCAAGGCCTGGAAGACCTGGTCCGCCGAGCCCGAGATCCAATTCCCGGATACGCCCGGGGGCAAGGCCCTGGCCACGTTGCGCAAGCGCTACAAGGGCGGGGCCACAGGCACGCTGGAAGTGAAGGTGGACGGCGTGCCCTATCGCGTCGACTTCACCTCCGAGAACCTGTCCGTGCGACCTGGCGGAGCCGAGGGAGCCTCGGCCCTGGGCATCTCGGACGCGGATTTCGCTGCCCTCAATGCGGGCAAGCTGAACCTGGTGGCGGCCCTCCTCGCTGGAGCGATCACGGTGAAGGGGGACCTGAGCCAGGTGGCGGCCTACTCGGCCTATTTCGACGCGGACGTGAACCCCGCCCATGGCCTGCTGGAATCCATGCCCGAGCGGTTCAATGCGGAAAAGGCCGGGGATCTCGAGGCCGTCGTGGGCTACCAGATCGACGACCTGGGCTACACCCTCCTGATCCGAAATGGCGTCTGCATGGTTTTCCCGCGACTGATGAAACCCTGTGATACGCTCCTGAAAGCGAAACCTGAAGACTTCATTGCCATGAGCACCGGAACGCTGAACGCCCAGGAGGCCTTCATGACCGGCAAGATCCAGATCGAGGGTGATCCGTTGCTCATGCAGAAGGTGGCGAAGAGTTTCAGGCGCCCCGAAGCCTAGGTATGAGGCCTTCCCACCACAAGCCCCATCTTCCCCCGGTATCTAGCCCGGGAAAGGGTGTGGTGTGGGCGGCCAAGAACATCCCGGCCATGGAGAGTCTTCAGCGCGCTCCAGAGTACCCTGCGGGACCGCAGGTTTCCCCCTGTCCCGGCCACTGTGGACACTGCGATATCCATCCCTGCCAGTTGCACACGACGGTCTAGCCTTTCCCGTTCAGGCACCTTCCCACAGTTCCCGCAGCCGTTGGTAACCCGCGCGACTCACGGGCAGGCGGGTGCCATCCCGCAGGATGGCATCACGGTGTTCCTTGGTGTCCTGTTCGATCCGGATAAGGCGGTCGAGGTTCAGGATGTAACTGCGGTGAATGCGGATGAAACGGCTTGAATTGAGCTGAGTTTCCAGGTTCGAGAGGGTCTGCTGCTTGAGCAGGTCCTTACCCTCCGTGCGCAGCAGCACATAGTCATCCTGGGCCTGGGCCCAGTCCAGGCGGGAGAGGGGAATCACCGTGACCTTGGGTCCATCTTTCACGACGATGCGCTCGAGGGGCTTGCCCTGGCGGGCCGAGGCTGCGAGCTCGGCGGCCGGAGGGGGGGATGTCATCGTCTGGGCGTCGTGAAGCCTCCGGGCCTTGGCCAGGGCGGCATCGAAGCGCTCCTTCGAGAAGGGCTTCAGCAGATAGTCCACGGCATGGGCCTCGAAGGCCCGAAGGGCGTGCTGATCGTAGGCAGTGACGAAGACCACGGCAGGTCGTTTGCCCTCGGCCTCAAGCAGTTCCAGGACCTCGAAGCCATCCAGCTTGGGCATCTGGATGTCCAGGAAGATGAGGTCGGGCTGGTGCTGCGCCACGGCCTTCAGCGCCTCGAAACCATTGGCGCATTCCGCCGCCACTTCCACCTCCGGGTGGGCGGCCAGATGCTCGCGCACCACGGCGCGGGCCAGATCCTCGTCGTCGATGATCAGGGCTTTCATGATTCAGTCTCCAAGGGAAACACCAGGGTGACGCGATGGATACCCTCCCGTGCGACGGCCTCGAAACGGGCCCGGTTGCCGAAGCGTCCCAACAGGCGCTGGCGGACCTGCCGCAGGCCGATGCCCAGGCCCTGGGGCGCGGGGGCATCGGAATCCAGAGGGTTGTCCACTTTCAGGATCACGTGTCCCTCGACCACTTCCGCAGCCACCGACAGAAGTCCGCCTTCAGGCAGGGCGGCGATGCCGTGCTTGATGGCGTTCTCCACCAGCGGCTGAAGCAGCAGGGTCGGGAGCAGGGCGGGCTCCGCTGCGGGATCCACGGCCCAATCCAGCTTCAACCTGGCTCCGAAGCGGATCTGCTCGATGGCCAGGTAGGCCCGCGCCAGCTCAAGCTCCTCGCGCAGGGCCACCAGACGGCGCTCACCAAGGCCAAGGCTACGGCGGAGGAAATCCGACAGGAGGACGCACATCTCCCGGGCCCTGGATGGATCCACGGCCGTGAGTGCCGACAGCGAATTCAGGCTGTTGAAGAGGAAGTGGGGGTTCAGCTGGGCCCGCAGGGCCTTCAGTTCGGATTCCTGAGCCAGCAGCTGTAGCTCTGCTCCCTTCCGTTCCGCTTCAATGGCCCGGTCCTGGGCCAGCATCAGGTAGCTGAGGGCCACCGAGGCCAGATAGAGCAGGATGCCGAGCCCCGTGAGCACCGGCAAGGCGGTCTCTACCCGCTTGGGTAGGGCCCCCAGACCCGGAATCCAAGTGAGCATGTGGGCGACCAGCCAGGCGAGGCCCGCCCACAATCCACCCATGAGCACGGCAGCCAAGCCCCAGGCCATCCCATGGGTGCCAAGGCCCTCCACCGTGTGGCCCAGGGGCAGGGCCCGGCAAAGGAACCAGGCGGACAGGAAGAGGAAGGCGGCAAGCAGGCAGAGGGGCAGGGCCAGGGCCCCGGCCTCGGCCCAGCTCCAGCCCTGGCTCCGGGCGATGCCCGTGAGCAGCAGCGCAATGGGGGCCCAGCCCAGGAGGTAGGCCCCCAGACGCGCCCGGCTGGCCAGCAGCGGGTGCATCAGGACTTCACTTCGGTACCGCCGAACAGGATCAATCCGGTGATCACCAGTCGGGGCCGGCCCTCTGCCGGAGCAGGGCCATGGTGGGTGCTGTCGTTCAGGGCCCCGGCGATGGCCGTGGCGCGGTTGGCGATCTCCCAGCCCTCGGGCACGCGGATCTCGCCACCACCGAACAGCACGAAGACATCGATGCGGGCCTGACCGGATTCGAGCGCCGCCTGGCGGAGATCCACCTCATAGCCGCCGAAGATGGCCGTCAGCTCGCCGCCCTTGAATGCCTGGGTGAGAACGCGCCGCTTGAAGCCACCAAAGATAGCGGTCCCCTGGAGGAAGTCCTCGGAGCGCGCCAGCCCGGGGGATACGCCGCGAGTCTGCTTGAGCGCCTTGATCACGATGAGGATGCCGAAGGCCACCACCAGCATGGGCGCCAGGGCCTCGGCCAGGTGGCCCCGGGCGAAGGTGAAGAGCAGGAGGAAGGTGCCTCCCAGCACGAGGAACCAGCCGCCCATGCCGCCGCTACCGCCTTCCTGCCGGAGCTTGGCGATGCCCATGGCCACCAGCACCAGAGGCCAGAGCTTGAAGATGGTGTGGGCCTCGATGAGGCCCAGGTTGTCCAGGGTGAGCACGAGGCCCGCCACGATGATGGCCACGCCCAGCACCAGCTTGGGGCTGAAGGGGCT
>CAIXHJ010000428.1 GCA_903919165.1 uncultured Holophagaceae bacterium | reverse complement strand
GCCCAGTCGCTGCCTGACCTGGGCCTTGGCGGCATCCAGGCTTTCGGCCTCGATGGGGCCATATTCCACGAAGAAGCCGCTGAACTTGTAACCGAAGGTGCGAAGTGGGGTCGACATGGGAGCTCCATCTGTCCCGATTATTTAATATTCGTTAATTTTTCGTATTTGTCAAGGCCCGGAGGCGAAACAATTTGAGGAACCGGATCAGGCGCCGGCCGCCAAGTGTCCGGGCAGGTGATGGACAGCCATGGTCGAATTCGGGGCGGATCAGCGGAGACGGAGTTCCACGAGTCCCCGGAACGGCGGGACGAGGGGCCGGGGAAGCGGGAGGGGCCGCAGGGTGACGCGGTCATCGCAATCGTGGCGGCGGACGTAGCCATGGCGATCCCAGCGGTCGTCCCAGCGGCGCCCTTCCCAATGTGGGTATGGGGCGAAGCGGGGCTCCGCGACCACCACGACGCGGCGGGAATCGCGCCAGTGGTCATGGGCAGAGACAGGGATGGCTGCGAGGGCCACGAGGACTAGCAGGGACAGGCGTCGCATGAGATCTCCTTCAGGGCTGGATGGTTTCAGCCCATGCCCGTGGGGAATCACATCCCATGCC
Organism: uncultured Holophagaceae bacterium; assembly: GCA_903919165.1. Classification (GTDB taxonomy): domain Bacteria; phylum Acidobacteriota; class Holophagae; order Holophagales; family Holophagaceae; genus Geothrix. The sequence goes on along the minus strand of CAIXHJ010000428.1, from coordinate 1,816 downwards.
AAGCCTTGAAAGCCTGTGTTGCTAGGCCTTTGAGAATCCCATTCCACTGCGGGTCCGAGCGAAATGCAACACACGGACGCGACGGCGTGGCAGGGGTCGACGCGGTAACCTGGGCCATGCCCCACCTCGGTCCCCTGCCAACATGGTCTTTCGCGCTCGGTGTGACCACTTCCCTGTTCTCCGTGCTCAACCCCATCAGCGCGGCGGCCATCTTCGCCGGCGCGACCGTGGGCATGGATCGCAAGGCCCTCCGGCGAAGCGCCAGGAAGGCCTCCCTAACGGCGGGCGCGGCGATGCTGGTCTTCGCCCTGGTGGGCCAGTTCATCTTCAGCTTCTTCGGATTCACCGCTCTGGCCATGCGCTTCGTGGGGGGCGTGCTGGTGCTCTACCGGGCCATCTCCATGCTCTACGGCGAGGATCCCCGTGAGCGCACCACGGAGGACGAGAAGGCCGAAGCCAGCCTGAAACACCCGGAGGATTTCGCCATCATTCCCTTCGGCATCCCTCTGCTGGCGGGACCTGGCACGCTCTCCACGGTCATGGGCATGATCGCGGGCATCGGCTGGCTGGAGTACGGGGTGGTGCTGCTGGCCATCCTGCTGAACGTGTGGGCGACCTACCTGTTCCTTCGCAAGGCACCGGCCGTGTTCGCCCGCATCGGCGCCATCGGGACCAAGGTGGTGAACAAGCTCATGGGCCTCATCCTCGCGGCCGTGGCCATGCAGTTCCTCATCAACGGCGTGAAGGCCCTCTACATCGAGATGCAGCAGACACCGCCACCAGCGGTCGTTTCGACGAAATAGGCTGGTCGCGGAAGACGCGGCAGATTCTCGGAAAGCACAGAAGAGAGAAAGCAAACTCTTTCTGCGGCTTCCGATGTCCTTCCGCGCTTTCCGCGACCAGCTTCTTGGAGATGACTACTTGAGCGCGGCCTCGATGGCGGCCTTCAGTTCAGGACCGTCCGGCGCCACCTTGCTGCTGAAGGCCTGGAGCACTTGCCCGTCCTTGCCCACGAGGTACTTGTGGAAGTTCCAGGCGGGCTCGCCGTGCTTGGCCGTGAGGAACCGGTACAGCGGAGCCTTGCCGGCACCCTTCACCTCCAGCTTCTCAAAGAGCGGGAAGGTCACGCCGTAGTTCTTCTGGCAGAAGGTCCCGATCTGGGCCGCGGTACCCGGCTCCTGGCCGCCAAACTGGTTGCAGGGGAAGCCCAGCAGCACCAGGCCGCGATCCTTCTGTTCGACGTAGAGCTTCTGGAGGCCCGCGTACTGAGGCGTGAATCCGCATTCGCTGGCCACGTTCACCGCCAGCACTACCCTGCCCTTGTAGGCGGCCAGGGACTGGGGTTTGCCATCGAGGGTATTGAGTGTGATGTCGTAGAGGGACATGGGGACTATTTCCTCAACTTCAGCAGGTCCATGACGATGACCAGGGCCATCAGGGAGGCCAGCAGCAGGAAGCCACCGGTGAGGATCTTCTCCTTGAGCTCGATGGTGAGATCCCTGCGCCGCAGTTTCTCGTAGGTAAGCAGGGCCATGTGGCCTCCGTCGAGGGCCGGGATGGGCAGGGCATTGATCAGGCCCAGCTGCAGGCTGATGGCGCCGCACATGAAGAGGAAGACGTCCCAGCCGGTCTTGGCGGCGCGACTCCCCTGGCGAATGATGCCGATGGGCCCGGCCACCTCAGAGCTCTTGGCCTGGAAGCTGATGAGGCGACCGAGGAACCCGAACACCTGGCCGCTCATGCGCCAGGAGGTGGAGATGGCGTAACGTCCCCCCGTCAGGAAGTCGCCGGGCCGGTAGGCGCGCCGTTCCAGAGG
>CAIXHJ010000427.1 GCA_903919165.1 uncultured Holophagaceae bacterium | reverse complement strand
GTCCTGAAATGATTACCTTTCAGTTTTAAGGCTCTTCGCCAGCAACTGGGTTCGGATGAAGGCATTGATGTCGCCGTCGAGCACCTTCTGGGTCTGGCTGGTTTCTTCGCCGGTCCGGTGATCCTTCACCATCTGATAGGGTTGGAGGACGTAGCTGCGGATCTGGCTCCCCCAGGCCACATCGGCCTTGTCGCCGCTGGCGGCCGCCACCCTGTCCAGGAATTTCCGCTGCTCCAGTTCGTAGAGCCGACCCTGCAGCACCTTCAAGGCGGTCGCGCGGTTCTTGATTTGGCTGCGCTCGTTCTGGCAGCTGACCACGATGCCTGTGGGCAGATGCGTGAATCGCACGGCGGATTCAGTGCGGTTCACATGCTGCCCGCCCGCCCCGCTGGCGCGGAAGACATCGATTTTGAGATCCTTCTCGGGGATCTCGACGTTGATGGTGTCATCCAGTTCGGGGCTCACGTACACCGCCGCAAAGCTGGTGTGACGCCGCTTGGCGGAATCGAAGGGGCTGATGCGCACCAGACGGTGGACGCCAGCCTCAGCCCGCAGGTACCCGTAGGAGAAGGGGGCATCCACGATGAAGGTCGCCCCCTTGATGCCGGCCTCCTCCCCATCCTGATAGTCGATCATCTCCGTCGCCCAGCCCTTGGATTCGCAGAAGCGGAGGTACATGCGGAGCAGCATGGCCGCCCAGTCCTGGCTTTCCGTGCCGCCCGCACCAGGAGCGATCGCCACGATGGCGTGATTGCCGTCCAGTTCCCCGCTCAGCATCATGCGCAGTTCGGCATCCTCGACGGCCTTGCGGAGCTCGCCTTCGACGGAACCAGCCTCCACCAGCATGTCCGCATCCTCCCGCGCCAACTCCAGACCCGTTTCGAGGTCCTCCAGGCCATTGGTCAGGCGCTTGGCCAGGGCGATGTCATTGGTGATCGATCCCCGTTTCTGCAATAGGGGTTTGGCTGCGTCCGGGTCGTCCCAGAAACCGGGCGCCGTGGTGCGTTCCTCGATCTGCTCCAGTTCAAGAGCCTTGCGCTCCGGATCCAGATGGGCGACCAACTGCTGGACGCGGGGTTCCAGCTCGTTCTTGGCCCGCATCAGGGTCTCGAAATCCATCGTCAGCATCTCCGGCCCCGTTCACCGGGGAACCTTTGAGTTTAAGGCAATAAGGGATTTTCGGGCGCCACGCTATTCTGGATGGATGTCTGGTTTCATCCCCGTGATCCCCGCCGATCTGGAGCCCACCATCCGAGGGGTCCTGACTGGTCATGGGGGACTGCCCCTAGCGTGGGCGCGTTGGGAACATCCCCGGCCCAAGGGCCGGGTGGTGATTTCGCACGGCTACGGTGAGCATGGTGAGCGGTACCGCCATACGGCCCATTGGCTGCACGGGCTGGGCTGGTCGGTCTCCAGCCTGGACCACCGGGGCTTCGGTCGTTCCGGTGGCACTCGGGGCGATGCGGTGGGCATCCGGGCCTTCGTGGATGACCTTGCCCTCTTCCTGAGACAGGAGCGACGCCATGACGCTGAGCGCACCGGGGCGGTGGCCCGGGTGGTGGACGGTGTTCCCATGCCTCCCTTGCCCGTCTGTCCCCAGGTGGTGCTCGGCCACAGCTTCGGGGGTCTCGTCGCCATCCTCACCCTGCTCTGGCATGCAGACACCCTGGACGGTCTGATCCTGTCCAGCCCTGCGGTGTCCGTGAAGTCGAATTCGAAACTCCTCGTGGTCCTCTCGCGTCTGCTTCGCTGGGTCGTCCCCCATCGCCCCATCCAACTCCACGGTGACAAGGGTCGCGTCTGTTCCGATCCCGTCATCGTCCAGCGCTACGAGATCGATCCACTCTGCCACCGTTGGGCCACCGCAGCCTTCGGAGCCGCCCTTGAAGAAGGTCGGGCTGAGGTGCTCCTTCTGGGCCATGAACTGGACCGCCCCATGCTCCTGCTGGAATCCGGAACCGATACCGTGGTGGACCCGGACGCATCCGAGGCCCTGTGGTCCGCCGTGCGTCCAGAGCTCCTGGAACGCCACCGTCTGCCTGGCATTTTTCATGAGATCTTCCACGACCGCTGCCGGGCTGAGGCTCAGGCCCTGGTCGAGCCCTGGCTCGAGAAGCTGTACCGAGCTTGGAACCCAGCGCACCGTCCCGCCACGTCTGAAGTGCTGTCACCGGAGTCTGCATGAAACGCATCCTCACCACCCTCACCCTGATCGCCGCCCTGGCGAGCCTGGGCCTGGGCTGCCGCAAACCGAAGGGCATCGACAAAGGCATCTCGGCCGCTGAATTGATGACGACGGCCGACAAACAGATGAAGCAGGGGAAGTTCACCGAAGCCCGCGTGACCCTGCGTCATCTGGAGCAGTACCTTCCTGGATCTGCGGAATTCCCCAAGGCCAAGCTCATGCTGGGCGATAGCTTTTTCTTCCAGAGCAGTCCCAGCTTTCCGGAGGCTGAGGTCGAGTACACGAGCTTCCTGAATTACTTCCCTCGACATGAGCTGCGCGACTACGCCCTCTACCACCGCGCCCTGTGTCACTTCTCATCCATCGAGGGCGCCGAACGTGATCAGGCTGAGACCCGTAAGGCCCTAGATGGTTTCCAGCAGCTGCTCAAGGAATCCCCTGGAAGCCCTTACGTGGGGGAAACCCACGCCAAAATCCTGCAATGCTGGCGCCGCATTGCCGAGCATGAGCTGCTGGTGGGAGTGTTCTACGTGAATACCTACTTCTATCCTGGCGCTGAGCGCCGTCTCAAGAGCCTGCTGGAGACCTATCCCGACTACGTGGACCGGGAGCGGTCCTATTTCTACCTGGGTGAGGCCATGCGCCAGCGGCTCCTCTCTGGCGAAGAGGTAGCTCAGTTCAACAAGGACTATGCGATCAAACTTCAGAAGGACAACCTGAGGGATCTCAACAAGGAACAGCTCGACCAGTACGGCAAGGATTTCCAGGCTTTCAGCACCGAGCGGATCAAGGTCTTCCGCGGCGAAGCCAAGAGCTACTACCGGAAGCTGGTGGAAAGTTACCCCGGCTCAGAATGGTCGCGCCGCGCCTCCGACCGCCTCATCACCATGGGAACAGAGGGCGCCAAGGAGGAACTGGACAGCTAATACTGTCCGGGGGGACCACCTGGTCGCTTCGCTCGCGATGTCCCCCCGGAACCCCCGCTGTTGGGGCGGGGTAAACCCGCCCCAACAGCCAGCATCTCACTTACTGGAGGCGCCATGGAGCTCAGCAGTCTCGGTCTAGGTACCTACCTGGGCCCGCTCTCGGACGCCGCCGATGCAGCGTATGTGGAGGCCGTGAAGGCCTTTTTCAACGCCGGAGGGACCGTCTTCGACACGGCCGCGAACTATCGCAACGGGCGTTCAGAAAGGGCCCTGGGATCGGCCTTCAAGAGCCTTCCCCGCGAGGGGTTCTTCGTCTCCACCAAGGCCGGCTACATCCCCATGCCCGATGGCGAGCCAGATGAGGGGCCCCGGGCCTGGTTCCATCGGGAGTTGGAGAAGCCGGGTATCCTTTCCGTGGATGACCTGGTGGACGGATGCCACGCCATGACCCCGAAGTACCTGGCCCACCAGCTGGATACCAGCCGAAAGGCCCTGGGTGTCGATACGCTCGACCTGTTCCATCTGCACAATCCGGAACAGCAGCTGGCACACCTGGGTCCCGATGCCTTCTATGCCATGATCGGCCGGGCCTTCGAAGCCTGTGAGGGTTTCGTGGAATCGGGCAAAATCCGCGTCTACGGCGTGGCCACCTGGAATGGTTTCCGGGTGCCGCCCAGACAGGAAGGGCACCTGAGCCTAGCCCGTCTGCTGGCCGCCGCCGGGGCTGCAGGGGGGCGGAACCATCACTTCGGGTGGATCCAGTTGCCCCTCAACCTGGCCATGCCCGAAGCCTTCCTGGCCCCGACCCAAGAGCTAGACGGAACCTCAATGACCGTCCTGGCCGCCGCCCAGGCCTGCGGGCTCCTGGTCCAGACCTCGGCCTCCATCATGCAGGCGCGCATCCTGAACCAGTTGCCGGACGGGTTCGCGGAAGCCTTCGGCCTGCGCACACCCGCCCAAGCAGCCCTTCAGTTCACCCGCTCCTGCCCCGGTGTCACCACCGCCCTCTGCGGCATGGGGCGGGTCACCCATGTGGCCGAAAATGTGGCAGTTCTGGCCCTCCCGAAACTTGACCCCATCACGTTGGAAAGCCTGTTCGGATGATCCCTGGGGACGGGGGCGGTTTCGGGCGCCATGAGCGGATCTGACGCTCCAGAACCCGTGGCAGGACAGTTTAGCTCTTGACCCTGCCTGAATTGAACCGAAGCATCGGCTGGCCGAACTTTGTACCCAGAGCCCAGGGTATCCTGGAAGGGGGGGCGCCATGGACTTGCCAGAGCATCTGCACCACCTGGTGAGCGAACTGGGTGATTCCCTGGTGAAGGCTTTGTCAGAGGATGACCACTGCCGGGACCTGGCCGTCCAGATCCAAGCCCAGGGTTACGGTCTGATGCTGATTCTGGAGGCCTCCCCCATAGGCGCAGCCCAGAGGCATGTCTCCGACACGGAGGATGGCGATTCGTCGCTGCCCTTCTCCGAGGACGACCTGCGCTTGATGAAGTCCTTCAAGATCCGGATGGACTAACTGATGCCAGTTCCCTGGGATCTCCCGGCTCCCGAAGCCGGTCCGGTCGTGCGCCCCAATGCCGCGGGCCTGGGACGTTCGGAACTGGGGCTGCTCCTGACCAGCCTCGGCGAATCCGCCTGGCGTGGCGGACAGATCCTCTCTGGTCTGCTACGGCAGCGCTGGACCCGGTGGGAGCAGTTCTCGAACCTCTCCAAGCCCCTCCGGGCAAGGCTGGAATCCGAGGTGGATCTGATTTGGCCCGTCATTGTCCAGAGCCAACCGTCCGCAGACGGTTCCACCAAGCATGTCTTCGACCTGCGTGACGGACGCCAGATCGAGGGTGTCCACATGCCCTACGAAGACCGCGTCACCCTCTGCCTCTCCAGCCAGGTGGGCTGCGCCATGGGCTGTACCTTCTGCGCCACGGGCCAGATGGGCATCATCCGCAACCTCAGTGCAGCGGAGATCGTTGGACAGGTGGTGTCGATGCTGGAGCATCACGCCCATCCCCAGGACCGGCCCGTGAACCTGGTCTTCATGGGCATGGGCGAGCCCCTCCACAACTTCGCTCATCTCATGGCGGCCTTCGAGACACTGACCGATGCGGAGGGCATGGCCATTCCGCCCCGCCGCATCACTGTGTCCACGTCGGGTCTGGTGAGCGGCATCGACCTGCTCGGTACTTTCGCCCGCCGACCCCGGCTGGCCCTCAGCCTGAACGGCACCACGGACGAGGACCGCTCGCGCATCATGCCTGTGAATCGCGTCTGGAACCTGGAGGCCCTGGCCCAGGCGCTGGGACGGTTTCCGCTCCAGTCCGGCGAACGGATCACGATCGAGTACGTGCTGCTGAAGGGCGTCACCGATCGCCAAGAGGACGGCCGTCGTCTCGCGGCCTTTGCACGCCGCTTCCCCGCCAAGGTGAACCTGATCCCCTTCAATCCCCATGAGGGTTCCGGCTTCGAGCCTCCCGAGGAAGCCCGCATCGGCGCCCTCTGCCGCCTGTTGTCCGATGCGGGTCTGCCGGTCAGCGTCCGGCGCAGCCGGGGCCAGGATGTGGCCGGCGCCTGTGGGCAACTCGTGCGGGGTGGCCAGTCACGACATCCGAAATCCCACTGACATCGGTCATGCTGGATGGGTGCAACCTAGGCCCAAGCCCTTTTTCGCGACCCTCCGCGCCCTGCTTGACGCGGAGGGCGAGATCACGCTCGGAGACCTGCTGGACGCGGCCGGGGAACAGACCTACGGTTTGCTAGTACTGCTGCTTTCGCTTCCGAACCTCATCCCCGGCTTGAACGTCGGACTGGCTCCCGTGGGTGGTGTCGGACTCATGGGTCTCGGCGCCCAGCTGGTCTGGGGCAGGCCCTACCCCTGGATTCCCCGCCGCATCAAGGCCCAGCCCATCCACAAGGGACGGATCAAGGATGCCCTCGCCAAACTCGAGATCCAACTGTACCGCTTCCGTTGGCATGGATCCCAGCAGCGCCCTCTCAGCCCCCGGTGGATGGGCGCGGTCATCGCCTGGACGGGCTTCCTGCTGGCCGTACCGGTGCCTCTTCCCTTTGGCAATCAGCTGCCGGCCGCCATCCTTTGCCTGTTGGGGGCGGCCCTTCTGGAGGAACGCCCTGCCTGGGCCTGGATCGGGGCAGCGGCTTCCCTCGGCAATACCCTCTACTTCGCCTTCAGCTTCGATCTCATCTACCACGCCTTCATGAAGGCCTTCCATTTCCTGATGAAGTGATGCGCTTCGACGCCCTCACGCTCTTCCCCGAATTCTTCGAGGCCGCCCACCTCGGCATCACGGGCCGCGCCTTCCGCGACCTGGGACACACGCTGCACACCCACAGCTACCGCCCCTTCGCCGGGAACGCCTTCGGTCATGTGGACGACGCCCCCTTCGGTGGAGGGCCTGGCATGGTCCTGCGGCCGGATGTGCTGCGCGACACCCTGGCCTCTGTTCCCCGCAGTGGCTTGGGCCGCGTCATCCACTTCAGCCCCGCCGCCCCACCCCTCACCCACGCCAAGGTGGTGGAACTCGCGAAGCTCGATCAGCTGATTCTGGTCTGCACCCGCTACGAAGGCCTGGATCAGCGTGCCGTGGATCGGTTTGTTGACGAAGAATGGAGCGTTGGAGAAGTGGTGCTCAGCGGGGGTGAGCTGCCCGCCCTCGTCCTCATCGACTCCATCTGCCGCTGGCTCCCCGGCGTACTTGGCAACGAGGCTTCCGCCCAGCAGGACAGTTTCGCCACGGGCCTGCTGGACCACCCACACTACACGCGACCCGCGGTTTTTCAAGAGCTAGAGGCGCCGGTCGTCCTTCAGGGCGGCGACCACGGTGCCGTCCGCCTGTGGCGCCTGCGGGAAGCCATGGCCCGGACCAGGCGGCTCAGGCCAGACCTGTGGACGGCCTACCTGCGGAACCACCTGGCGGGCTTGGACCGACCGGCCCAGTGGTGCGCCTGGCAGGTGGAGCATCCAGAGGACTGGGAGCGGCCCAAACCGAAGGGCTGGAAGGGCTGGCGGCCCGAATGAGCGCTTTCCTTTTCCCCTGATTCCGATACACTGATGAACCCCCCATCTGGGGACCATCGCGCCATGTCCGCCGTTTCGGCCCGGGACCGCTGGCTCAGGAGCCGACATGAGTCATATTATCGATCAACTTGAAGCCAGCCTGCTTCGCTCGGACCTCCCCCGCATTCAGCCCGGCGATACCGTCAAGGTGCACGTCAGGGTGAAAGAAGGTGAGAAGGAGCGCATTCAGCTCTTCCAGGGCATTGTCATCGGCATCAAGGGCGGTGGCATGCGCACCTCCTTCACCGTCCGCAAGGTCGCGAGCGGCGTGGGTGTGGAGCGCATCTTCCCACTGAACAGCCCCACCATCGACAAGCTGGAAGTCGTGCGTCATGGCAAGGTCCGCCGTGCCAAGCTCTATTTCCTGCGCGAGAAGCTCGGCAAGGCCGGTCGCCTCAAGGAACGCCGCGTCGAAAACGGCGAGTAGGCCTGATTCTCCCCTTTTAAAAAGGCGCCCACTCGGGCGCCTTTTTGCTAAGGAATAACCACTCACCTAAAATATCTAAATCGAGTTGGATCTTTATTTCTAATTCACTAATTCCATAATTTGATCCAACCTCGACCTACCCAACTGTGGAAAAATGAACCTGGGTGCTCCGGCTGGTCCATTCAGGGCCGCCATCCTGGAAGGATTTGTTATGAAGATCTTGTCCCTTTCCACCCTCGC